>JANLSL010000112.1:0-9858 GCA_031362385.1 Alphaproteobacteria bacterium
GCACTTCCCAGGGCAAAAAAAGGAACAATGGCAAGGCTGACATAGGGATCGAGAAAAGCGATCCCGTAAACTACGGTCGCCACTACGATAAACCCTGAAAGTGCCAGTTCAACTTTCGTCAGCTGAGCCAGGTGCGCGCGAAGATTGAACATGAATATTTCCACACAACTGCCGACGAAACGATGAGAAATTCAGAGCCAAACATTTTGTTGCTTGGATAGATTCACAAGGATCTGATTTGCGAAATATAAGTGCTGCGCGGTAGTCATAATACTTTCACATTATAATGCCAGCCTCGCACTGCAATATAACTAAGCTATTGTTCTTGTGAATCTATCCAAACAACAAAATATTTGGTTCTGAATTTCTCATCTTTTCGTCGGCAGGTGTGTGGAAATATTCATGTTCAATCTTCGCGTGCATCTGGCTCAGCTGACGAAAGTTGAACTGGCACTTTCAGGGTTTATCGTAGTGGCGACCGTAGTTTACGGGATCGCTTTTCTCGATCCCTATGTCAGCCTTGCCATTGTTCCTTTTTTTGCCCTGGGAAGTGCCCGTGGCAGGCATCCCCTGGTTCTCTTGGCGCTGGCCTCAATCCCGGCTTTGGTTTTGTTTATCATTAGCGCCGTGAAATTTGAGATCACAGGAATGCCCCTGGTCACCTATGACCATTACTTCCTGCGCGAGAACGTGTTGCTTCTGGCCGTGAACGACTGGCGCATAGCTGGCGGCCTGGTGCTGGGTTTGCTCATTATTGTGTTCTATTTCAAAACCCTCTTCACAGGGCGGGGTACTTTTACGAGGTTTGAGAAAGTTGCACTCGCGGTGTTTAGTTTGGCTGGCGTGGTAACAGTGACCAGCGCCCAAAGCTTTGATCAGGCGGTTGTGAAGTGGGATAAGGAAATTAACACACCGAGTATCAGAGCTTTCGTAATGTCGGCAAGCATTCCAAAGCCCGAACTCGAGACCACCAGCAATGCGGATGATGTCTTGCCGCTCAGTGGAGCGAAATTGAAGGCCCCTGTTGGCGGCCGGCCCGACCTTGTCTTTGTGTTGGAAGAATCAACCTTCCATCCAAGAATTCTACGCCCGGGCTTTGAGCCCAAAGCGCTGTATGCATCAAGCAATCCGTTTACCAGCCCGTTACGGGTTCATACATTCGCTGGCGGGACATGGCGGTCAGAGTTTTCCTTGATCACCCAGATGCGGCCCCAAGAATTTGGCAGCGATGGGTTGTATGTTTTTCACCAGCTTGAATCCCGCATCAAACGCTCGATGTTTACAATGCTCAAAGAGCTAGGGTACCGGACAATGGTGATCTATCCGGTGCCTCAAACTTTTATCAATGGGCGCAACTTCTATACTTCGATTGGGGTTGATGAAGTTTATGACCCTGAGTCATTAGGGATCAGCAAGGGCTGGGATTGGGAAATCCCCGATGCGCGGTTCTTCCAAGCGATTGAGAAAAAGATTGCGGAAAGTGATACGCCGCTGGTTGTCTTTATGCTAACGATCAATCAACACGGCCCGCATAATTTCCAAGAACCGATGACCGATTACATCAAGCGGTTTGAACAAAGCGACGCAGCCTACGGCGCATTTTTGGAAAATTTACAAAAGAGCAGTCGTAAAACCGGCGTGGTAGCTTTCGGCGACCATCAACCAGAGTTCACCGCACGTTTCGTCGATGATCATGCGGCGTGGTATTACACGGCGTATGATATGCGCTGCGTGAATTTTGAGTGCGCGCGAACTCCGCTGACAGACCGCGGTGGCAAACCGTTGGACATCGTGCTGCTGGGCGGCATGGCCTTAGAAGCATTTGGCTTTACGCTCGATGATCTGTCCGCTTTGCAAGCGAGCGTGTTCAAAGACTGCGAGGATGACATTGTCAAATGCGGCGAGAAGGCCAGGCTGCAATACAACACGGCCTTTTCGCGGTATTTCGAGTAATCACGCAGCGATATGACCTCCTCAGGCCAGCCTCAAGCAGCGCGTGTCGCACACCGACGTATATTGGTTATCTTTAACCCCTCGGCAGGCCGAGATCGCCATGCACGCCTGCAAAAAGTTCTAACACACCTGCGCCAAACCGGTTGTGGAGTGACCTTGCAAGAAACCACAACACGCGGCCACGCCGAAACAATCGCAAAAGAAGTGCACGTCGGGGATTACGATGTGATTGTGGCTGCGGGCGGCGACGGGACCATTAACGAGATCATCAATGGGCTATCCGACAAAAAAGTAGCCGTCGGGTTTATCCCGCTGGGAACTGCCAATGTCATGGCCAAAGAAATCGGAATGCGCGAAGACCCCAAAAGCGTTGCTGATACTTTAGCCTTTGGCCCTGTGCGCACAATTCGATTAGGCCGCGCCAACAATCGCCGTTTTATTTTAATGGCTGGGGTCGGCTTTGATGCAAATGTCGTCAGTGATGTATCCTTAAATCTCAAGCGCAGGATCGGCCCGCTGGCTTATGTCTGGCAAGCCGCCAAGGAAGCTTTTGCAGGCGCCTTTACCCCGTGCGATGTATTGATTGACGGCGTCGCACACCACTCAGTCTCCGCTGTGGTATGTAAGGGGCGCTATTATGGCGGCCCTTATATTGCTGCACCAAAAGCATCACTCGCTGATGATCAGTTTTACGTGATTCTCATGAAGGGCAAGGGGTGGCTGAGTGTCCTTAGGTACGGCGTAAGTTTAGTATTGGGAAAACTTGCTGCCTGTCACGATGTGGACATCATCGCCGGGCGTGAAGTTATTTTGAAGGGCCGTGACGGCCAAGCTGTGCAAGCTGATGGCGACATCGTTGCACGGTTGCCGGTTCACATCACGATCGACCCACAGCCGCTCCAATTTATATATCCTGAACCAGCGATAAGGCCTTAAGGCTTGGTGGCGTAAGTGGTCCGGGCCAGCATGATATCTTGTTCGCCGCGTTTGATCTCAAAGCCGCAGCGCGCCAGCAACCCATCGAAGTCAGATGATGTGAAAGCAACCGAATAGGGCTCGCAGTTATCTTTGCTATCCACATCCATAAAATAACTGAAGAAGGGGTCTGGTTTGGCCAAGCTGGTGGCAAAATCGAAGACGTTGAACACACCACCCGGGCGCAAAATGCGGAAGGCCTCTTGAACAATTTTCTCGCCCGCTTCCAATGAAACCTCATGGAACAGCAAGAACGCAGTCACAGCATCGAAATGCCCATCGGGGAATTTCGTATCCTCAGCCAAGCGCTGCACAAAATGGCACTCAACGCCCATTTCTGCCGCACGTTTATGCGCATAGCGTACCTGGGGCGCTGCCACATCTAGTCCATACACCTGGGCTGTCGGGAAACGCTCTTTCAATGTCACGGTCAGTTGGCCGATCGAGCAGCCCACATCAATAATACGCGAGATTTTACCGTCAGCTGGTCCACGCATCGCTGCGGCGAGGCTGACGTGGAATTCGTCCTGGGTGTTGGCCCCCATGAAGAACACGTTAGAGGCATGATGATACCAATAACCCACCAGTGGGTCGCCACCGTAGCCACCGGGTTGAATATGAATGGGGTGCTTGACGTAAGCTGGCGGGTCCCAGGTCGCGTCATATTCAACGCTGCCGGGCCCTTTTTTGTCATAGCTCGCCAACTCGGCCAAAAACGCCCCATCATTGGCATGAAAGACTTCGCGGTAACGCCGCCACATCATTTCCTGGGCGGTGCGCAACATGCGGTTACGGGTTGCGACAACGGGCAGGGGGTCAAACAGCGCGCGGATATCATTTACGCGCGCTGGGTCCTGGCCTGCCGCCTTGGCTTTGGTCAGCGCAGCGCTCGTTTGCTGGCGCATGGCATTTCCCATGGGTCCAAAGATAAAGCCGCGCATGCTTTCGCAGAAATCTGCATAGATTTCAGCGCTCAGGTCTGGTGCGCGCTTCAGGCGGCCAACCCAGCCTCGATCAATCATGGCGTTCATGCGTAAAATCCATCTACCCGTTGCAAGTGGCCAGTATATAAGCGCTGGCCCTGAAACAGAAGCTCGTGTTGAGTTAATCGCCATAACTGCAGTGCATACATGAGCCTGTGAAATGCCTTCATGCACATGATTTATAGCCCCGGCCATCAATAACATTTGTCTAAGGGCCCCTAGCGCCGCACACTCTTACTTCCACTAACCGGAGCACTGTGATGGCGTTTGTGAAGCTAGGCAAAGACCACATTTACACCGAGATTCACGGCGAGGGGGAAGACCTTTTGCTGGTGCCAGGCTTGGGCGGTCGCGCCCAGTTTTGGTCCGCGCAGGTTAAGCCACTGTCCAAGCATTTCAGGGTGATTTTGCATGATCACCGTGGCACCGGGCGCAGCTCGCGCTCCAACATTGTCTATGGCGCCAAACAAATGTCGGAAGACTTATTGCGGGTCATGGATGGCTTGAAAATTTCATCAGCACATATGGTTGGCCATTCAACCGGAGGGGCTATCGGTCAACATATTGCGCTAAAGAACCCTGAGCGCTTGAAAAAACTGGTCCTCAGTGCCAGCTGGTGCGGGCCTGATCCTTACTTTGTGCAGCTTTTTGAAATGCGCAAACAAATTTTGATCTCATGCGGGCCTAACGCTTATTTCTTTATGGGCACTGCCTTGGCAACCCCTTCATGGTACCTCCAGTCGCGGTTTACATCGGCGCATGAATTTTTAGAAGGCCGCATGAAAGACTTTCCAGGGCTGGAAATCGAACTCAGCCGCTTGTCGGCGGTGATGTCGCATGATTTGCGCAGCCACGTGCACAAAATAAAAGTACCCACCATGGTGATTGGTGCCGAAGATGACCAAATTACACCGCCTGGGTTTTCAGTTGAACTTGCCCAACGCATTGCTGGTTCAAAATTTGTGCTGCTACCCAAGGGGGGGCACTTTTGCCCGATGACGGTGTCCGAGACGTACAACAAGCACATCCTTGATTTTCTATCATCGAAGCCACCACGCCGGAGTGCAAAACGATGAGTAACTTTAAAACCAGCTCGGTTGTTGTGGGCCCTGAGGAAGGCCAATCATTGTGGCAGCCGTTGCCGTCGCGCGGATATGTGACGGTAAAATTAACACCCGCCAACATGCCATTTGATACGTTCTCATCTGGCATCCAAGTGCTGCCGCCCGGCTGCGAGATTCGTCAGCATGCCCATGCGCAAAATCACGAGCTGATTTTTGTGTATGAAGGAACCGGCATCTGCGTGATTGATGATGTGGTTCACAAGGCTGAACCGGGAACCACAATTTTATTCACTCGCTTTTGCCAACACCGGATCGAAAACACCGGCACCACCGATATGAAATTGTTTTGGGTGTTCATGCCCCCGGGGTTGGAAGATTGGATGAATGCGATTGGCAGGCCGCGCACAGCGGGTGAACCCATGCCAGCCGCCTTTCCGCGCCCAGACAACGTCATGGACGTGGCGGCCAAATTGAAGTTTGTTCCCCCGCCCGCCAAGACCTAACCGGAAAGCTGAGCCAATGCTGGTATTAACCAAGAGCGATATCACGCGCCTGCTTCCGATGGAGGCTTGTATTGAAGTGATGGCGAGCGCCATGACCCAAACCTCGCAGCGCCGCGTGACGTTGCCCTTGCGCCAATTCATGCCCGTGCCCAACACGACCGGGCGCTTAGGGTTGATGCCCGGCTATATCGCTGATCCCGCGCGCTTTGGTTTAAAGATCGTCAGCAAATACGACCGCCCACCCGGCAGCAAACATGGCACCCATGTGGGCGCGGTGATGCTGTTTGACGCTGCCGAGGGGTTGGTTTTGGCATTGTTGGAAGGGGGCACGCTGACGGCGATTCGCACTGCTGCGGCAAGTGCATTGGCAACACGCACGTTGGCCCTGGCGGATTCGAAAGTGCTCGGTGTGTTGGGCTGCGGCGAGGAAGCCCATGTGCATATACCAGCGATGTTGGCAGTGCGACCCTTTCAACAGATCATTATTTGGGGTCGAAATATTGAGCGCGTAAAAGCTTTCATCGCGCGCTTGAATTTACCGGCAGGTGTGACAGCGCGTGCGGCACTGAATGTGGAGGATGTGATGGCCGTGGCTGATGTGGTGTGCAC
This sequence comes from Alphaproteobacteria bacterium, assembly GCA_031362385.1. Classification (GTDB taxonomy): domain Bacteria; phylum Pseudomonadota; class Alphaproteobacteria; order Rhodospirillales; family Rhodospirillaceae. The sequence continues at coordinate 6,088 of JANLSL010000112.1, forward strand.
CGTTACCTCTGCTGCATCACCCATTTTGAAAGGTGAATGGATCAGGCCCGGAACGCATTTGAATTTGGTGGGCTCGGCAGTGGCGACCACTGCTGAAGTAGACTCTGAATGCGTGAAACGCGCACGTTTTTATGTGGACTACCGCGAAGCTGCCATGGCCCAAGCCGGTGAGTTGCTTAACGCGATCAAAGCAGGTGTTGTGACGCCCGAGCATATTGTCGGCGAGATCGGCGATGTTCTGATTGGTAAAGCGCCTGGCCGCCAATCAGCTACCGATATTACCCTCTATAAGTCGCTGGGGATATCAGCGCAGGATTTGGCCGCCGCTGATTTTGTTTATAATGCGGCTGTCGCGGCGAAGGCTGGAACGAACGTGGACTTAGGGAGTTAGAGCGTCGTGCGGAAAAGTGGACACCGGTTTTCCGCAAAACGACGCGACCAAACAATAACTTAGAGCAAGCAGCCCGATTCCAACTTAACGCTGCTTGCTCTCTAAGTTTCGCTGAAGGCTCACTTCATCATACGCCTTGGCGGCGCCCAGCAAGTCAGGTGTTCCGAGCAATTGATTAAGGCTTTTTCCATCATGCATCCCAGCGCGGAAGGACTTGGTGTGGCCTTCGGCTTTTAAAGTGCCCAAAGCCTTCTCCATGGCGCTGGCGGCAGATTGTACGGCCGCCCCCGGAAACAGCACGATAGAATACCCCAGCGCCTCAAGTTCTGCCGCCGATTGCACGGGCGATTTGCCGCCATCAAGCACATTATGCAGTAATGGTTTGCGGCCTTTGAATGCAGCGCACAGTTTTTGAAGGTGCGCCAGTTCGCTTAAGCCTTCGACAAAAATGATGTCAGCGCCTGCTTCCGCGTAGGCGTGAGCGCGCTCGAGGCTTTCATCAAACCCCAATGAGAACGGTGCATCGCTGCGCGCACTGATCAGAGTTTTAGATGACTGGCGTGCATCAAGCGCGGCTTTGATTTTGCCCACCATTTCGGAAACTGACACCAAGGGCCGTGCCGTCAAATCACCGGTGCGTTTGTGGTTGATCTGATCCTCGATCTGGATGGCTGACGCACCTGCGCGTTCGAACACTTTGACAGTACGCGCGACATTCAGGGCGTTGCCAAAACCGCTATCGGCGTCCACTAAGATTGGCACATCAACACGGTCACGAATGCGTGTGAGGGTGTCTGCTATTTCCGACATGGTGACCAGTCCAACATCGGCGCGCCCGAGGTGCGTGTAGGCGATAGCAGAGCCCGAAAGGAACACACCTTCAAATCCTGCGCGCACAGCGATATGTGCGCTGAGGGCATCAAACACGCCCGGCATGGCGATTAGCCGTCCGGCTTTAAGCAGATCACTCAGCATTGGTTTTAGTACTCTGCGCGTTCAACGGTGGTGCGGAAGGCCTTAAGGCCACGGATGAGAATGGCTGTGCCGAGAAGGATCAAAGTTGTACATACAATCGAAATTGAATAGCCCACCATTTTCGGGTCGTGGAACACGTAATCGGTGCACACTGCGATCATCCAGGGCCCCAAGCCAGGGCCAATCAGATTGGCGATCAGCAAATATATCGCCACCAATTGTGCGCGCATACGATTAGGCGCGATGGTCGGAATAGCAGCCGTGCCGGCGCCAAAGGGCATCGACCCTAAGAAGCACATGGGCCCCACCAGCCACAGCGAGACCTTGGGGTCGGGCAGGAGGGTGAACAGTGCGACGAGGGGAATGGTTGGCACAGCAGCGAAAATGGCTGTGCGCAAGTTGGCATCGGCATGGCCGCGCGCGCGCAACCAATCACAAAAGAAACCACCAAACACCGTGCCTAGTGTTCCCAATGTTGTGACCAAAAGCCCGTAAGCAATGCCAATCTGGCCAGCAGTATACCCATGGACCCGGATGTAGAAGCTTGGAATCCAGGCCCCTAAGCCAAACTGCACCGATGCCAGCACGCTAAAGCCAATATAGATGGGGCCAAATACGCCCCAGTTCTGACGGATAAAGCCCAGGACCTCGCGCAAGCTTGCGCCTGTCGTATCGGCGCGGCGCTGGCTTTGCACATCTTGGCGGGGTGGTTCGCGCACCGAGGCCATTAAAAACAGCAGAAGAAAGCTAGGGATCGACACCACGATAAAGGTCATCTGCCAGGGCTTGAGCGTTCCCAACACCGGCAGCGTAACCTCACCAATGTTGTTAAGGGCCGCAATAAGAAACCCGCCACCCAAAAGTGCGACCCCAGTACCCAGGAAGCTCGACCCTGTAAATACGCTAATGGCGCGCGCTAATTTGTCGCGCGGGAAGTAATCGCTCAACATTGAAAATCCAGCAGGCGAAAGTGTCGCCTCACCGACACCAATAAACATACGCGCGAAAAACAACTGCACGTATGTTTTTGCTGTGCCGCACGCGAAGGTGGCCAGTGACCACATGAACATGCCAATGGCGATCACCCATTTACGATTGCCACGGTCGGCCAGGCGGCCCAGCGGAATAGCCATCACGGCATAGAACAAGACGAACGCAAAACCCTGCAACAGGCTAATTTGCGTGTCGCTGACACCGAGGTCTTGCTTAATCGGTTCGACCTGGAGGTTGATAATTTGGCGGTCCACAAATGCGACAATGCTGGTGATGCTCAGGACCAAAGTGACATACCAAGCATAGCCATCGCTGCGAAACGAGAAATTTGGTGCGGCGTTGGTCATGATGGGGCAGCATCCAAAATCAAATCAGCCGCGCGCTCACCAATCATGATTGCGGGGCCATTCGTATTACCGCTCACGAGTGTGGGCATAATCGAGGCATCAACCACACGAAGGTTTTCAACTCCGCGCACTTTCAATTTAGGCGTCACGACGCTCTCCCCCTCAGGCCCCATGCGGCACGTACTGACCGGATGATAGCCGAGAAAACTCGTACGGCGCAGATATTCTTCCCACTCTGCGTCCGACTGAACCGTAGGTCCAGGCAAGTGCTCGCCAACCAGGTACGGCTTGAAGGCGTCGGACTGGAATATTTTGCGCATCAAGCGCGCCGCCACAATGGTGGTGTGCATATCATCAGCCGAGGCATAAAGGCTGTGGGCGATGATCGGCGGGTCAGTGGGGTCAGCCGAGCGCAGACTAATGCGGCCAGGGTTGTTGGGCAGCGTGACATTGAAAGCGGCGGTCACGGCGGGCTTGAGGTAGGGCAAAATACCTTTGGGCGTAAAGTCGAAAGCAAAAGGCCCCAACATGACCTGCACATCAGGCCGAGGTTTATGGGGGTAAGATTTAAAGAACGCCACCGCATGCGGATAGGGGCTGGCGGCAGGGCCGTCACCCATCAACAACCACCGCGCCATGTACCACAAGATGCGCGGGCTATTCACATCGACATTATATGTGCGCACGTTGACGTCGATGCTAACCATGCCCTGTGGGTGCTCAAGCAGATTGCCCCCGACGTGGGGGTTATCGACCAGGGTTGAAATACTTAGTTTCTGCAAGGCGGCGCCAGGGCCAATGCCTGACAGCATCAAAAGTTTGGGTGAGCCTACGGACCCCGATGAGACAATAACTTCACGCCTTGCGCGAAGCTGAATTCTGCGCCCGTGATGCAGAGCTTCGACTCCCACACAGGACTTTCCATCAAACAATAAGCGCTGCGCAGTGAAGCCAGTTTTGATGACGAGATTCTTGCGCCCGCGCGCGCGCCACAAATAAGCCCGTGAGGCGCTATGGCGCCAGCCGCGTTTTTGTGTGACTTGAGGAAACGACACCCCTTCTTGG
>JANLSL010000118.1:0-5661 GCA_031362385.1 Alphaproteobacteria bacterium
TCAATCGATCGGGCAAAATTGGTCGATATGGCGCATTATAATCCACCGCGACAATTTCGTGTGGAATGTGGTTGGACAACGGACCACCATCAGTACGGATCAGCACCATGAACCCGGTCATTGATCCGTAGGGCCCATGTAATTCATTCTCGCGCCACCACGCGTATGAACCAGGGCACATTACCCCAACATCATTAACGGCGTATTCGCCCGCCAGCACGAACATTTCCTGGACAACAGGGTGCGTCCAGCGCTTGGCCATGTAGCGAAACGGCAGGGCCGCATACAGCATGGTAATCTCGCCGGTATAGGGGTCTTGCCGCAACGGTCGCACGCCCGTTCCTTTGAGATAGCGCGTGTAGGGATTTTCAGTCCACGTCTCAAGCCCTTCGCGCGCGATATCTTGGCGGGGAACAAATAGTTTTTCATCGAAGTAACCCGCCTCGGGTGCGCCGGTTTTTTCTTCAGGGGCCGCCGAGAGCATCGTTAGCACAACCGCACCCGAAGGTGATCGCACACGATCCCGCACAAATCCCTTCGGAAAATTTCCATAGCAGCGGTTTGTAAAATGCTCGCCGTTGATCTCAATTTCGCCAGCAAGAATCAAAATCTCTTCATGGCATGTTAGGTAACGATTGCCCGCGAAATCCCAACCTGCGGGATAGCGCACCACGCACGTGCACGCCCCTGACGTTTCATCAAGGCTGAGAATTTTTACATCCAACTCAGGCCACGCACCGTTGGCAAAGCCTTTTTGCCAGGGCACATCCTGCGCCTGTACGAACATGCAATGTGGGCGTGCCATGATCTCCCCTGCCTTGGCATAAATTTAGCGCATCTTGGACAGTATTGGCCTGAAGTTCTAGCGCCAGTTTGATCTTGGCATTGGCTTTGCGCGCGGCCATAGTCGGCCACGGTTGGGATGCAATAATACTGATACAATAATACTGATCCAATAATACTGGGGATGACTAATGGCGCGCCCGCATATCATGTTCGTACAGGCCCAAGATCTACCGTGGCAGAAGGGAATTTATGGCCCTGGCCGCGATGATGTTGAGATGAAAATGCTTAGCATCGACGAAAAGGGTACGGATGCCACAACCATTGTGCGTTATCCGGCGGGCTGGGAACGCACTGCGCCTGAATATTGCACGGCCCATGAAGAGTTTATGGTGCTGGATGGCGCCATCACTATTGATGGCCATACCTATGACACCCACTGCTACGGCTTTTTTCCGGCGGGCTATACACGCGAGCGCGCGTCGTCGAAAAAAGGTGCTGTGCTGCTGACCATGTTTTACGACAAGCCAATGATCGTGAATGGCAAGGGCAAAGGATTTGACGAGAAGCTGCTGGTGAAGTTTGTCGACCCCAAGCTCATGGCCTGGGACGAAGGCTTGGTCGACCCACAGTTGGCCAAAGGCGTTGCCATCAAACCGTTCCGCACCGACCCCTATACTGGCGAAGTGTCATTCTTGTATTGCTCGCCGCCGCACCGCGTTCCGCCGGGCATGGCCAAACCAAAATGGACCCACCCCATGGTTGAGGAACTTTATGTCATTGAAGGTGACTATGTGTGGGGCGACTGCGGGCGTATGGGACCAGGTGGTTACGCCTGGTGGCGCGAGGACGTTTACCACGGCCCTTCGGGTACGGACTCTGGGTACCACTTGTTTGTGCGCACCATTGGCGGGCCGCTGGTCAATACGTTCGCCACTGAAAAACTTCCCTTTACCTGGGATGCCCCTTACAACCCGCAGCTTCCGCCTGAACTGAAAAAATATGCCAAGGGCTATGTGAAGCCGAAGAATTACTAAGCAAAGTGTGTGCAGATAGCTTTATGCGGCCTTGCTCCAGTCTTCCCACTTCAACCCTTCGATGCGGCGAAATTCGCGAACATTTGCTGTAATAAGTGTGTATTTGCGGCGATGCGCTTGCGCTGCGATCAAAAGATCATAAGGGCCAATTGGAGTCCCCCGCTTGCTCAGGTGAGCGCGAATGTCACCGGCGCTTGCAGCATCATCGCCATCAAATTCAATGACGGGCATGGTGGTATCGAGAAAGCGCTTGAGGCGTTGACGGTTAGAGCCTGGGTATGCGCTTTTGGCGACGCCAAACTGTAACTCGAAGATCGTAATGACCGAGATATAGAAACTCGCCCCTGAGCCAATTTCATTTTCAAAACGATTGCGCACCGCCATCGGCGCGCCATTGATGAGCGCAATGCAGGCATTGGTGTCGAGCACATAGGCCACTGTACGTCTTGCTTACTTAAACACTTTGCGCTCACGCGGCATCGGCGGCTGCTCGCGCTCCTCGGCAGTCATGAATCCAGGCCCGAAGGCATCCATACTGGTAAACCAAGATTTTGCATCAAACTTAAGGGGCTCAAGAATCACGCTTTGCCCAACTTTGCGCACACGCACCTCATCGCCCGCCATGCGAAACTCTTTGGGCAGGCGCACCGCCTGGCTACGACCATTTTTAAACAACTTGGCAATTGCGCTCTTGGCCATCGGGATCCTCAGGGATTAGAGCGTCGTGCGGAAAAGTGGATACCGGTTTTCCGCAAAACGACGCGACCAAACAATAAGTTAGAGCAAGCAGCCCGATTCCAACTTAACGCTGCTTGCTCTAATATATATCATTAGTATATACCATAAATCATCTCGATCAAGGTAACAAAAAGGGCACTCCTTGCGGGGTGCCCTTTTGTCTGCGCGAAATTGAGTCGCAAATTTACTTCGTTTGTTCTTTCAAATAGGCAATCAGCGCCTTGCGATCTTCCGGCTTAGGAACGCCAGCGAAGGCCATTTTATTGCCCGGCAAAAAGTCTTTGGGTTTCACGAGCCATTCATTGATAGTTTCTACCGACCACGTGATCCCTGATTTTGCAACTGCGTCGGAATATTTGAAATCAGCCTTCGTGCCTGCTTTGGCACCGAACATGCCGTTCAAGTTGGGGCCGACTTTGTGACGACCATCTTTGTCGGTTGAGTGGCATGAACGGCACATTAAGAATACGCGCTGGCCTAGCTTCATGGTGGCTTCGTCTGGCGCTTGCGCGAAGGCCGCAGGTGCGCCCGCCAGAGCCAAAGCCACGCCAGCCAACAGAGCCGAAACAGTAAGAGCTTTTTTCATTTCCAGCTTACCTTTTGAATCAAAACGCCTTGGAGGGCCTTAAAAACGAGCAGAAAGTAGTTGGTTTAATATCAAAGTAAAGCCAGATTCTTTGAGCTATTTCGTAATATAGGACACAATTTTACCGTACAGTTCTGCGCGAGTTATGTTCGCAATTGAGCCATAAATCAGCCCATAATGCCCTGACATGGCCGCGTCTTGGGTAGGGCGACGAGAACACCTTGCCTCAAGCTGCAAAACGCGCGAATGACCCAAGGTCATCACTGCGCCATACTTACGACGCCGCAGCACATACCGGCAGTAGAATAAAGCATGAAAAATAAGTTGCTCACGATGAGTAAGCCTGTTCTTGCAGCCCTGGGCGTTGTTCTGGTTATCGTATTGTGGCTTGGCTCGGGCATGGTTTTCCGCACCGATAAGCCGGTTGCCACAGGCCGAAACGCACCCGCAGGCCAAGCAGAAGATACAACAGTGCGGATCACTCGTACTACCGCACAGCCCTTTCAGAGCGGCGTTATTTTACAGGGCCGGACCACGGCATCACGGTCGGTTGATCTGCGGGCCGAAGTTTCAGGCCGGGTTGAAAAAATTCTTGTGGACCGCGGGCAGCCGGTCAAACAAGGCCAAGAAATAATGCTGATTGCCACCAATGACCGCGCCGCGCGGCTCTCGCAAGCCAAAGCATCGCTGCTCCAGCGCGAGATGCAGGCTGAGGGGGCGCGCCAACTGGCCAAGCAAAGTTTCCAAACCCAAGTCAAATTAGCCGAAGCGGAAGCGCAATTGGCACAAGCCAAAGCCGATGTCTCGCGCTTCGAGCTCGACTTAGCCAACACCCGCGTGAAAGCGCCCTTTGATGGCGTGATGGACACGCGCTTGGTTGACGAAGGTGCGCTGCTGAATGTTGGTGACCGCATCGGCACCGTCGTTGACCTCAACCCCATCAAAATCACCGCCCAACTTTCCGAGCGCAATGTGGGTGAAGCCAAGGCAGGCTTACCAGCCAAAATCATCCTCACCGACGGCACGACACTTGAGGGTATGGTCAACTACATCGCCTCGGTCTCGGACCCCAATACCCGCACGTTCACCATTGATGTGCTGGCCCCCAACCCTGAGCGTAAAGTGAGGTCAGGATTAGCCGCACAGTTGCGCCTGCCCTTTGGGCAGAATACGGCCCATCGCATTTCCCCCTCAGTCATGACGTTGTCTGATGAGGGCAAAATTGGCATCAAAAGTGTGGATGACGATAACAAAGTACGCTTTTGGCCGGTTGAAATTCTCGATGATGGCCCCGAAGGCACGTGGGTGTCGGGCCTGCCTGATCAGCTCAATCTCATTGTCGTTGGCCAAGAGTATGTGGCTGTCGGACAAACCGTGAAGCCCGTCACAAGCACAGACAATGGCATGGCCGGGGGCATGGCCGGGAAAGCGCCCGCTAAAAACTAAATGTTGAAAAACTAAATGTTCTTTGCGGCTAACATTCCTAGGGTTGCGGCAACTGCTGTGAGCGCAGTGCCCCATAAAATATCGACCAACGCAAGTTGCATCGGCCAGCCCTTCAGGGTTGCCCAGTTACTGAGATCGTAAGTGGCATAGGCGACAAAACCCAACACCGCCGCGCGTAAGGCGGTATCGCGCCATTCGCCTGACTCAAGCCCTGGCGCACCGGCGAAGTAAACTGCGCCCAGCGGATAAATCACATAGAACAAACCAGCTGCAACGAAGTTCACCTTCTCGGCCATCAAGCCTGCGAGCTGGGTTTGATAAAAGTTCTTGGCCACGAACCCCAGCCAAATGCCGTCCACAACCAAAAGTGTCAGCAACGTCACGCCATAGCAAACTGCGTATTTCGTCACGGCAAGCCCCTACTGTTTTAAAACAATTTTATGGAACGGCACGAAGTCATAGTAGTCGTTGTATCCAGGGGCGCTGTCGACATGTGAGCCAGCGCCATCGAGAAAGTTATTCTGCCACAAAAAAATACCGGGCGGGTTTTCATATTCGCGCTTCGTGACTTGCTGCATCAGCTGATCGACATCAGATTCATTCGTCGCGCCCTGAGCCTTTTTGACAAACTCCAAACTGACCAGATCGCAATAGTATGGCTTATAAATTCCAGTTTGGCCCAGGCATGAGCGGTAACGATAGTCGCCAATACTATCGAGGCCACGTCCGAAGTTGCCAAACATTTCGGTTTTGAATTCACCGGCAAACATCATGCGCGTCATTTGGACCATAGCCGTTGGAATGACTGTCATTGTTATGCCATCGCTAGATAAGTCCTGGGCATTCTGCTGGTAGACGCTGGCTTCATCTGCGCCGCCCGGAGCGATGGTAACGCCGAGTTTCAGCCCCTTCGCAAATCCTGCCTCGGCGAGCAGTGCTTTGGCACGCGCAATGTCATAGGGGAACGGTTTGATGTCAGCCACATAGCCAGGAGCACCCGGCAGCACCAATTGTCCAACCGGCGTGACTGTACCGCCCAGAAGTGAGTCGGCGATAGCTTGTCGGTTAATG
>JANLSL010000122.1:0-22635 GCA_031362385.1 Alphaproteobacteria bacterium
AGCCTGGGGCCTGCCCGATCATGCCAGTGCTGATGAAGCCCTGTTCCATTGCGGGGATGAGGCCCAAGGCTTTGTGCGGTTTGTATCGTTCAAGGGTGTGCCCCAAGTTCGGATCCGCGCTGGTGCCATGCCGTGGGATACGGGCGGTATTTTTTCACTCATGCTCCGTGCGCGTGATTTGGTGAACGCCAAAGATGGCCTGCTCAATCGTGGGTTCACCATGGTCGCCGACCCTGTGACCTTCGACTATAATGGGCAAATTCTGACCAACATTATTTTTCGCGGGCCCGATGGCGTCAGCTTCGGTGTCTATGAACGCGTGACACCGCTATTGGTCGGCTGGCCCCACCTCAAGCGCTTCAGCCAGCCTTTTAATTGTATGCAAATTGTCCGCAGTCGCGATGCGACGCGAAATTTTCACCGCGACGTGCTGGGCTTTGGCGCGTTCGTCGATAATGATTCCCGCAATGCCAAGCCGATGGACAGTAATTTTGGCTTCCCCAAAAACCTCACCACCCAATACAGCACCAAAGCCGCCATCATGCACCCCAAGGGCCGTCTTGATGCCAAAGAGCGTGACAATGGCCGCGTTGAGTTGATTGAGTGGGATGGTTTTGATGGCCGCGATTTGGCTGAACGTGCCGTGGCACCCAACCTAGGCAGCCTGATGTTGCGCTGGTGCGTGGCCGATGCCGCAGCTGCCAGCAAGGCCATCGCAGCAAAGGGTGTGCCGATCACCCGGCCGCTGGCCAGCATTACAGCGGCACCTTACGGTGACATCTCGGCTTTTTCAGTGCGCACACCCGACGGCGTGATTTACGAGCTCTTCTCAAAGCTCACGTAATTTCTATTGCGCTTCCGTCAGGCATTGCACGGCGATGGTGCCGATTTTTTCTTGCAGTGCTGCTGGCAGTGGTTTTGCAGCAGCATTGGCTTTGTCATAAGCTTCCATCTCGGTGCGCGAAAGTTTGCCTTTCACTTCACGCACCAGGCAGCTGCACAGTTTGGCAGCGCTGCCACTGACTTTAAGGCTGTTTTGTTCAAGAAAGCCCGAGCAAATATCTTGCAGCGGATCGCCTGAATTTTTGGGCACGGTTTGGGCGTTGGTAACGCTGGCGCAGAACACTAAACCCACAGCAAGCAGTGATCTCATGGCGCGGTCCTCTTACGGGTGAGACGAACTTTAAGCAGCCTGAGCTTCGGATTGTGTGAGCAACATGTAAAGCCCATCAGCGCCTTTGGCGCCGCGCAGCTTTTCGCACATGCTGACATCGCGCAACAGGCGCGAAACGCGCGCGAGGGCTTTCAAATGATCTGCGCCCGCAGATTCGGGGGCGAGGAGCAGAAAAATCAAATCAACCGGTTGTTCGTCGATGGATTCAAAATCAATCGGCTTATCCAGACGGGCAAAAAGTCCGTACAGCTTTTGGAAATCAGTGAGTTTGCCGTGGGGAATGGCAATGCCGTTGCCGACACCTGTGGTCCCTAAGCGCTCGCGCTCGAGCAGGGTTTCAAAAATGCGTCGTTCGCTGGTGCCGGTCAGTTCGGCAGCGTGTTTGGCCAATTCCTGCAAGGCTTGCTTCTTGCTGGTGGCCTTCAGGCCAGCCACGACAGACTTCAGCTGGAGGAGGTCGCTCATTTCCATCGGATCAAAAACCCCAGCGCTAGAGCGCGATTGCTTTTAGTTGAATCGAAGTCGCGCTCTAGAGTCTTGTTTGGTCGCGTTTTTATCGGGCGAACCGAAGTCCACTTCGCCCTAAAACGCTCTAGCGCTGCGCGGCTACGAATAAATTCTATGTTCATGAGGCGGGATTTATCATCGGGCGTCGAGCGCACGTTGAGCCTGTATGGTAATGGCGATGATCGGTTTGATGTGTCGTGTTATTTCGTGAGTCAGTTCACGATGCGAAGCTGGTTTCTAGCCTCTGGTCATCCGGGTTCCCCCGAAAAAAGGTTGCGGACCATAGGCGCGCGATTCTGTGAAGTCAAGCAAACCGGGGCTCGAAATTAACCTTGTTTAAAACCGCAAAGCCTTTGATCGACGGCGCTGCACAGACGACTGAATACCCAACGATTCCCGGTACTTAGCAATTGTGCGCCGGGCCACCTCAATGCCCTCAGCTTTCAGCAAATCAACCAACTGATCATCCGATAACACCTGGTCGGTTTTCTCCTGATCGATCAGAGTTTTGATGCGGTGGCGCACCATTTCTGATGACATAGCATCGCCGCCGCCGGCGCTGGGTAGGCCCTGACTGAAAAAGTATTTCAGTTCAAACACCCCGCGCGGGGTTTCCATAAATTTGTTCGTCGTGACGCGGCTTACGGTGCTTTCGTGCATCTCAATGGCGGTCGACACGTCACGCAAAATCAGCGGCTTTAAATGCGATAGGCCGTGGCGAAAAAATTCGTCTTGTTGTTTGACGATCTCGGTGGCCACTTTCAGAACAGTTTCGGCGCGTTGCTGCAGGGCTTTAACCAACCAATTCGCCGCTTGCAGCCGTTCGGTCAGGAACTGCTTTTCTTCTTTTGACACCACCACCTTGGACACTTCCGAGACATAGGTCTGGTTAATCAGCACGCGTGGCAATGTTTGCGGATTGAGCTCGATGCGCCACCCACCCGCCGCCAGGGGTGACATCATGATGTCAGGGATCACACTTTCGTCGGCGCTGCGTTCAAAGCGCAATGCTGGCTTAGGGTCGAGCGCACGGATCTCGCCAATCATGTCTTGCAGGTCTTCGACTGAAACGCCGCACACATCGCGCATTTTTTTCAAATCGCCGGTGCCCAAGAGTTCCAAGTGCGCGATAAATTTCTCCATCGCCGGATCAAACCGGTCGCGCTCGATCAACTGCAACTTCATGCACTCTTTCAAATCGCGCGCAAAAATACCGGGCGGATCAAAGCGCTGCATCGTCATCAGCACTTTTTCAACCTGGGCGGTGGAAATTCCAAGCGGCGTGGCAATATCTTCCAGCGGTGTGGCTAAATAGCCGTTTTCGTCGAGTTGTTCGATCAGCGCTAAACCAATCATGAGGTCGGTGGGGTTCGTGATCGATAAATTGAGTTGCTGAACGAGATAGCTGCGCAGGTCTTGGGCATCAGCGGCCAGCCGATCTAAATTGGGTCCATCGCCGCCACCCACACTTCCGCCCGGCAGTGACACAGCTGAATATGCACCGCCGCCGAGGCCCTCGTCAGGCGTTGCCCCCATGGTGTCGGTGGTGGGGTCGTCGGACTCGCCGTACTCCTTGCCATTGTAATCGCCCTCGGCGTCAGGGGCGCTCCGATCAAGTGGGGCGGGGTCAGCTGACGCGGGTTGATCGGCGGTGGGTTCGCCGCCGAACGTATCGGCATAGTTTTCAGTCTCGGCTGAATCATCACGCTCAAGCAGCGGATTAGATTCCAGTTCCTGATCGATGTAGGTGGTCAATTCCACCGACGACATTTGCAGCAGCTTAATCGCCTGCTGCAATTGCGGCGTAATGACGAGGTTCTGAGACTGCCTGAGATCAAGCCGAGGGCCGATGGCCATGGTCGATCCTTATTGTGGGCTCACAGGCTGAAACGTTCGCCCAGGTAAACCCGGCGAACGCCTTCGTGCGCGACGATCTCTGAGGGTGTGCCCTCCATCATCACGGTGCCCTCATGAAGAATGTAAGCGCGGTCGATAATGTCTAGCGTTTCGCGCACGTTATGGTCGGTAATCAACACGCCCAGCCCGCGATCTTTCAGGTGCGACACCATTTCGCGAATTTCGCCCACCGCAATGGGGTCAATGCCTGCCAACGGCTCGTCGAGCAGAATGAAACTGGGGCGTGAGGCCAACGCACGCGCGATCTCGCAGCGACGGCGCTCACCGCCTGATAACGCCAGGGCCGGCGACTTGCGCAAATGTTCAATTGAAAATTCGCGCAGCAAAGCTTCGACCAAAGCATCTTGTGCGGCTTTGTCTTCTTCAACAATTTCGGCAACCGCGCGCACATTGCCTTCCACCGTCATGCCCCGAAAGATCGAGGCTTCTTGCGGTAGGTAGCCAATGCCCAACCGCGCGCGGCGATACATGGGCAATGCGGTGATGTCTTGGTTATCAAGGTAGATCTTGCCCTTGTCGGGGCTGATCAGTCCGGTGACACAATAAAAAGAAGTGGTCTTGCCCGCTCCGTTTGGCCCCAGCAGACCCACCGCCTCGCCGCGCTGGACCGACAAGCTGACGTCACGCAGCACCGGGCGGCCTTTATAGGTTTTGCCTAAGTTAGCGACGACCAAGCCGGTGGCAGGAAGCGGGCCAGCGGCTTTGGCAGGAGTGGCGAGGGTTGTCGTTTCGACCATGGGCAGAAGGTAACCGGCAATTGTTTCTAAAGGCTTGTCAGGACCACGTTTTCCACCATCTTTTCCAATGATCTCGGCGTCAGGTCAACGCCCCAACTTAGCGGCGGCAGCGGTTTGTTAACGATTGGGGGTGGGGGCAGGCCCACCCCTGGGTCCGGCGGCTTGCGGTTTGGGGGCAATCAAGGCCCTGACACGGGCATTCCCAGCCGGGCCGGGCGTCTTGGCCTCTGCCGCACTGCCAAAGAGCCGACTGGTCCCAGCATTGGTATCAATGATCGCAAATCCGCCCGAGGCCGTGTTGGCACCCTGAGTCAGTTGGACTTTGCCCTCAATTTTGGCAATGCCAGTTTCGCGGTTGTACTCGCCCTTGGTGCCGCGCACTGATTCCTTGGCCGTGGTCAAAACCACGTTGCCTTCGCCTTGCACCAGGCGAATATCACCGCGCGTTGCATCGGTGTTTTTCCCCTTGGCGGGGGTGTCTGAAAAATACGCGGTCAATTTGTCGGCTTTAATACGCCGGGTCTCGTCTTGGGCTTCGGCATCGCCATCAGCCACAGCTACTTTTTCTTTAGACCAATATTGAATGGCTTGCCGCGCAGTTACTTTGCCCGACGCCGTGGTCAGGCTGACAGGATTGCCTTCAATCACCAGCACTTCTTTGTCGAAGTCGTAAACTGCCGCTGCACCAGAGGCGGCTTCATCTTTAGAGGTGATCGAAACTTTCCCAAACGCATCGACCCGGTAAACTTCCGTGCCGCCCCCTTTGGTCTCACGGTAATGCGCGGTCAGCTCATCAGCACTCACGTTCATGTCACCTTGAATGGCTTTGGCATTGCCGCGCGCCACAAAGCGCTTATCTTTTTGTTGCCATTCAATACCCTGATCCGCAGTCACCTGGATCGGCTTGGTGGGATCCTTGGATGTAAAACTCAAAGACTGTGCCATCACAACCGACGGCAGTGCCCCCGCCAGAACAACCCCCAGAACAACAGCAATATGTAACCTGCGGCTCATGGCTTTTTTGTTCCAGCGGGTTTGACGTTGGGTTTAGGTGTGGAATCAGTTTTCATCGCACCGTTGAGGATTAATTTTGCCGGGCCGCCAAAAAAAACGTTATCGCCTTTCTCGGTCAGATCAAACCCTTGCGCATCAAGTTGGCCAAAGGGGCCTTGGGCTTGTACGGGCTGGCTGCCTGTGGCGCTGCCCTCTCGAATCCGAACACTCAGGGCGGCGGTGTGCATCTCGTATCCCTTATCTTGAAACAAACTCACATCACCGCTGAGATCAAGCAGCTCAGCTTCACGGTCATAGATGCCAGCACCTGCGGTGATTGATAACCAATCACCACTGGTCAGCGTGATATCAGCTTGGGGTGCCACCAGATCAACGCGTTTGTCGGGGTCGGGGCGCTCTCGGACACCTTTGGCGGTGACTGAAAATGGTTGTCCTTTGGCGTCAGTCCCAAAGTAGCGGGCATTGACCATACTTAAAGCATCAGCGGCGGCGTCTTTCAGGGGCTTGGTGACGTTGCCAACGCGGAAGCGATCTTCATCACCCATGAACTGCGGCAAAATCAACACCAGCAAAATCAAAAAACCTGCAAGTGCGGGCAGGCCAATACGCATGTAGCCCACAAACTTGCTATAGCGCGCGACATCGGCTGCGGCAGAAACGGTGCGGGGCTGCCAACCGGCCTCTAGCGGCGCATGGTCGATGGGGGGCTTGGTCATGCTGCGCCAGCGCGCAAAATGTCATGCAAGCGCACAATGCCCACGGGTTTAGCATTCTCGACCACAAACAAGCAGGCGACTTTCCACTCGTTCATCAGGCGCAACGCTTCCTCGGCTAAAATACCGCCTTGGGCGGTGCGTGGATTTTTACTCATAATATCGGCTGCGGTTTTTTTCATCAGGTCGGATTGCATATGACGGCGCAAGTCGCCGTCGGTGACCACGCCGATGAGTTTTCCATTGTCCACCACACCAGCGATGCCAAACGTTTTGTTGGTCATTACCAAAATTGTTTCTGGCATGGGCGCCGTGGGGCTAACCAGTGGTAATTCATCGCCCACATGCATCAGGTCTTTGACTTTTAAAAGTTTACGTCCCAACTTGCCGCCAGGGTGGAACACGTTGAAATCTTCTGCGGTAAATCCGCGCCGTTCCAACAGCGCCACCGCCAATGCATCACCCAAGCTCAACATCATGGTGGTTGATGTGGTGGGGGCCAGACCCAGCGGGCATGCCTCAGCCGCGTTCGGAAGTTCCAATACAATGTCGGCTGCACTTCCCAAGCTCGAGGCGCGCTTGGACGTGATGGCAATGAGTTTGATACCAAAGCGGCGGGTGTAGGCAATCAAATCAGAAAGTTCGGTGGTCTCACCACTGTTGGATAACGCCACCACCGCATCATCGTTGGTGATCATGCCCAAATCGCCATGGCTGGCTTCGGCGGCGTGTACAAAAAAGGCAGGTGTGCCGGTCGAGGCTAAAGTGGCGGCGATCTTGTGGCCAACATGGCCGCTTTTACCCATCCCTGAGACAATCACCCGGCCTTTAATCGCCAGCAGCGCATCAACGCCGGCAGCAAAATCGGCCCCTAACGCTGCGCTGAGCGCGCCAATGCCTTCGGCGGCGAGCTTGAAAACGCGCTTTGCGGCGGCGATTGACTGGGCGGACGGTGAGACCATAAGGGGCAGATCATGTGACAGGGGCTAAAGTGCTAGAGCGTTTTAGGGCGAACTGGACTTCAGCTCGCCCGATAAAAACGCGACCAAACAATAACATAGAGCAAGCAGCCTGACTCCAACTTAACGCGGCTTGCGCTAGCCTCAGTATCGCTTGGCAGGGCAGGGGTGGTCAACGCAAGGGGCGCATCTCATACGCACCATGACTGAAGACCGTGCCATGAAAAAGCCGAAATGCGTGCGGGCGGGCCAGAGCTTCGGGCCAGGGCCTAATGCGCGAAAATGTCTTCATCTGCCCACCCTGCGATATCAAGTGCGGCGCGGTCGGGCAGGAAGTTGAAGCAGGCTTGGGCCAGGGCCATGCGGCCTTCACGGGCCAACATCTTATCCAATTCGTCTTTCAAGCGATGCAGGTACAGCACATCAGCGGCAGCGTAATCGACTTGCTCTTGGGTCAGTTTGTCAGCCGCCCAATCCGACGATTGTTGTTGCTTGGATAATTCAACACCCAAAATTTCTTTGCACAGGTCTTTAAGGCCATGCTTGTCGGTATTGGTGCGCGTCAGGCGCGAGGCGGTACGTGTGCAATAGGTCGGCGTACACCGCACGCCTAAGTATTTTTGAATCATGGCCAAATCAAAGCGCGCAAAATGGAAAATTTTCAGCACCTGTTGATCGGTGAAAAGCTTCATCAGGTTTGGTGCCGGTTGGCCCGTGATGATTTGAACAATGTGTGAATGACCATCGCCGCCCGATAGTTGCACCACGCACAGCCGGTCGCGGTGCAGGCGCAAGCCCATCGTTTCGGTGTCCACCGCCACGCTGGATTTGAAAGTGATGTTCGCGGGTAAATCGCCGCGATGTAGGTGGTTGGTCACGATTGTTCTCTTATCTCATGGCATAACAGTGTAGCCCCGACGTGAGACCGACACAAAAATTGGTGCCCAAGAGAGGACTCGAACCTCCACGACCTTGCGGTCACTGGCACCTGAAGCCAGCGCGTCTACCAGTTCCACCACTTGGGCAGCGGATCGCTGAATGATGAGCTATAAACCCAATCGCCAGCGCAATAGGGCGTGACGGATACAGCCCACCGGCGCCAGAGTCAATCAAAGCTGTCAAAAAATGGCGCTTTTGCTGGGGCGGCAGCGGTCAGAAAATTGAGCCCCGCTCTTGCTTTAACACCGCCCATAGCGCAAAAAATGGTCAGTCATACGCATGGTCTTTAAGTGCGGCAACAGGTCTGATGATGGCACAAAAATTAGCGGTTATTTTCGGCGGCTCAGGGTTTATTGGGCGTTATGTGGTGCGCCACCTGGCCCAGGCAGGCTGGCGGGTCAGGGTGGCCGTGCGCGACACGCAAAGCGCCCAATTTCTTAAAACTGCGGGTGATGTGGGCCAAGTCTCGTTCGTGCCTGCTTCAGTCACAGACGCTGGGTCAGTTGCGGCAGCCGTCGCTGGGGCCGATGCCGTCATTAACCTGGTCGGCATTTTGCTCGAGGTCGGCAAGCGTACGTTCAAGGCTGTTCATGTTGATGGCGCTGCGAATGTTGCTGCCGCGGCAACCCGCGCTGGTGTCACAACGCTGATCCATATGTCTGCCCTGGGTGCAGACCAGAATTCCAATTCATCATATGCGCGTAGTAAAGCCCTGGGTGAAGCCGCTGTGCGCAGTGCATTCCCCACCGCGACCATCTTCCGCCCGAGTGTGGTGTTCGGAACCGAGGATGGTTTTTTCAATCTCTATGGGCTGATCGCCCAAGTATTTCCGATGATTCCCTATTTCACCAACGCTAATCCCTACGCCCCTGAAGGCGGCGGTGCTTCGTTCCAGCCGGTGTTTGTGAGCGACGTCGCCAGCGCCATGATGCAGGCCATGGTTGATCAGCGCCATGCGGGCAAGACGTATGAGTTGGGTGGCCCGCGCGTATATACGATGCGCGATATTGTGCAGATGGTAAACCGCGACACCATGCGCAATCGCAAAGTGATTGGCCTGCCTTACGTGTTTGCCTATCCCATCGCTTACGTGGGCGTGGTTGTGCGCTGGGTGTTGTATGTGCTGACCAAGATTTCTTTGGCCGCCCCGCTGCTGCCCACACCCGATCAAATCAAACTACTCAAAGCCGGCAGTGTGCTGTCGGGCCAACAGCCAGGCTTGGAAGCGTTCGGCATTTCTGCCACCGCGCCCGACACCGTGGTGCCGACCTACCTCAGGCGTTTCCGCCCGGTGCAGCACAACAAGAAAATCCGCACACCTGCCCGCGACAAGGCTTAGAGCAACCCGCGTCAAGTTGGGATCGAGCGGCTTGCCCTCACTATTTGTTAGAGCATCGCTTTTGCCGAAAACCGGAAGGCCACTTTTCGGCGCGATGCTCTAGATTTGGATATAGCCATAGGCTGTGGCCAAAACGAGTGCGCCTAAGATCAGCCGGTAAATGACAAACGGCGTGAAGGTCGAGCGTTTCAACCACGCCATCATAAAGGCGATGGCAAACAATCCGGCGACGAACGAGAACGCCATACCCAGCAACGCATCTTGGGTCATGGTGGTGCTCTCTGCCGCGCGTAGTTTCAAAATCAACCACGCACCCCCCGCCATGATAGTGGGCACCGACAGCAGCATGGAAAACCGTGCAGCCTCGGCCCGCTCATAGCCCAGCAGACGCGCCATGGTCATGGTAATTCCCGAACGGCTCGTGCCCGGAACCAGGGCCAAAATTTGCGCTAGCCCAATCAACATGGCATCGCCGTACGAGGCATGGTCAATGCGCTTGAGGGTCATGCAGCTTTTATCAACGATGAACAGTAAGATGGAATAGATCACCGTGGTCCAGCCGATCACCACCATCTTGCGCGCCCCGTCGCCAACATATTTATCAAACGCCCACGCCGCTGCCAGGGTGGGGATGGTGGCCAGAATAATTTGAAAAGCCAGTCGTGCGCCGGGGTCGCTTTTTCCGCGCATAGCGCGCAGCACGCCCGTTATCATCATCCACAGATCACGCCAGAAATAAACGCACACTGCGAACATGGTGCCAACGTGTACCGCCACATCCATGGGCAAGCCTTGGTCGGGCCAACCGGTAAACATGGGAAGTAATGCAAGGTGGCCTGATGAGCTGACGGGTAGGAATTCAGTCAGGCCTTGCACAATCGCCAGAACAATAATTTGCATCAGCGGCAAGGCATCCCCCCTCAGCGAAGTGGGGTGGCTTATACCACCACCGAGTCGCAAGCCCAAGAGGTTGGTTAGATGCATGATCGTTCTGAATTGAAGCGCTTCACCCCTCACCGCCTCGCTGGCGCTCGGCATTCTCTCCCACAAGGGGAGAGGATTTAGTTGGAGCTCTGCCTTAACCTCTCCCCTCTTGTGGGAGAGGTCGACACCCCCGGGTCTGCGCGAAGCGCAGCCCGAGGACAGGCTCGGTGTCGGGTGAGGGGGTTTGTTTCAACCAAAAGCAATCAAGCGCTAGTGGCGGTGATGATTTATCGCGCTGCGCGCGTGGTAATCAGGTCAAGCCGCGCGCGTGGCAATCAGTTCAAACAGTGCGCGTTGGGCGTAGGCCTCACCACCTTCGGGCCGCCCCGGTCGGCTGCTGCGGTTCCAGGCGTAGAGATCAAGGTGAACCCAGGCAATGTTCTCACCCACGAACTCTTTCAAGAATAACGCAGCAGTGATCGCACCGGCGAAGGGTGAATCGCCCGCGTTATTAATGTCAGCCACTTTGCTGTCGATCATTTTGCGGTAGGGCGCCCACAGCGGAAGTCGCCACAGGGGATCGTAGGTCGCGCGCCCTGCGGCAATCAGGTCTGACGCCACACTTTCATCATCGGTGAACATGGCCGGTAAGTCGGGCCCCAATGCGGTGCGTGCGGCACCCGTCAGTGTGGCGCAGTCGATCAGCAGGGCCGGGTTTTCCGTGCTTGCTTCGGTCAGCGCATCACCCAACACCAAGCGGCCTTCGGCGTCGGTGTTGCCGATCTCGACTGTGATACCTTTGCGGGTGGCCAGAATATCACTGGGGCGAAAAGCGTTGCCGCTGACGGCGTTTTCAACCGCGGGCACCAACAGTCTCAGTCGGACCGGCAGCTTGGCACTCATCACCGCTTGGGCGACGCCGAGCAACGTAGCCGCTCCGCCCATATCTTTTTTCATCAGCGCCATGCCGCTGGAGGGCTTGATGTCCAACCCCCCAGTATCAAAACACACACCTTTGCCAACCAGCGTAACTTTGGGGTGGCTTTCATTGCCCCAGCGCAGATCAATCAGGCGTGGCGCGACTGCGCTGGCCCGCCCGACGGCGTGGATCATCGGATAATTCTCTGTGAGCAAGTCATCGCCAATGATTTCGCTCACCTGTGCGCCGAATTGTGCGCCAACGGCTTTGATCGCCTCGGCTAAATCGGTGGGCATCATGTCAGCGGCGGGAGTGTTGATCAGGTCGCGCGCTAAAATCGCAGCCGCGACGTTGCGTTCTACGGCGGCACGGTCGGCGTCTTTGGGCCAGACTAATTTGGCGCTATCGCGAGCATCACCGTTAGGTTTTTTGTAGCGCTTGAATTGATATGCCCCCAGCGCCCAGGCTTGCGCTGCCCAGGTGGAAAATGTGGGCGCCAGTTCCGCAGCGCAGCCGCTGACACCGGCTAATATATATGTGCCGCTGGGCAGTGCTTTGGCCATGTCGCCTAAGGCCCAGGGGTCATCGCCTTTGCCAAGACCGACAACAACGCCGGCGATGGTGCCATTGGCCCCTGGCAGAATGAGCACCGCACCAGCTTCGGCTTTGAAGTGATGTGAAGCGATCCAGGCTTGATCGTGTGCGCTCCGCGTGGCCTGAAAATCTGGCAACGCTGCTGCGCCAATGGCAAACAACGGCAGCGCGCCGGTGGCGGCGTCAGTCAGGGTCAGCGCCACACTCATCGTAATGTTGCGCCACTCGCAGCCGGGCTGGCTTGTGTAGGCTCAGGCGGTGGTGGCGGTGCAGGGGCAGGGACAGGTGCCACAGGCGCCTTCGGGCGTGATGGTTTGGGCGGGGTGGGCGCTAACGGCTTTGAGGGTTCAGCCGGTGCAATACGCGGCGGTGGTTCCATCAACCCTTGAGCGATGTAATAGCGTGCTGCACCGGTTTGCAGTGGCACACCCACACCGCGCGCCGCCAAATTTTTATCCATCAACTTGCCACGCGCATGACCATTCTCGAACAGGGCGCGGTTGCGCTCGTGCCACAACGCGCGCGCAATACCAAATCCCAACTCGTCATCAAGATCATCGCGCGAGACTAAAACAATGCCCACATCAACCGTGGCGATGTCGGGGTGTTCGCCATAAGTGTTTGCTGGAATCGTGCCGGCTGAATAATAGGGAAATGTTTGGGTTAGTTTTTGAACGCTCGGGCCCGTCATCGGGATCAACTTAAACTTGACAGTTCGGCTGAGGTCTTCCAACGCCAACACTGGCGCGCCGCTGACCAAAAACATCGCATCGATCTTGCTCTCTTTAAGTGCGGCGGTTGCTGCTGTCATGTTCATGACACGCAGTTGCACCGATCCTGACTTTACGCCAAACGCATTGAGAACAGCTTTGGCCGTAAAGCGTGTGCCCGCACCTTCGCCGTCGATTGCAACTTTTTTCCCCACCAAATCTTTCACACTGGCAATTTTGCTGCCCGGTCGCGCGATCAGATGAATCGATGCCGGATACAGCCGTGCTAAGACGCGAAGCTTGGTGAAGGTTCCTTGGCCCGCGAAATCGCCTTTACCGGCGAACGCCAGGTTCACAACATCGCTTTGTGAAAGTGCCAAGTCGACATCGCCGCGCAGGAGAGATTTTAAATTGTGCCACGCGCCATCGGTCGAGAGCGCATTGGCAATCAGCCCCGGCACGCCGCAATTGCCACCACGGTCGCATTCGCGTGAACCGGGTGGGTTTGAAATCGCGTTGCCGATTAAACCACCGAACGGAAACTCGGTGCTATCGATAGGACCTGTCGCAATGCGCAACACTTTGACATCTTGCGCGGTTGTCGGCGCTGCGATGGCGATCAGGCA
Source organism: Alphaproteobacteria bacterium (assembly GCA_031362385.1). Lineage (GTDB taxonomy): Bacteria > Pseudomonadota > Alphaproteobacteria > Rhodospirillales > Rhodospirillaceae. The sequence goes on from JANLSL010000122.1 coordinate 13,073, forward strand.
TGCGCACAGTATTCCTAATATGGAAAACCAACGTGACAACACAAAACGGGGCGCGGGCGTGGTCAAGACGAACAGCTCAGGTGTTTAATGCGCAGGCCGGATGGTCCGTCCCGCACAGATGTTTCAATCGATGGCATAGAATAGAATTGCAAAGCTTTCCTAACATACCCTTGCCAGGGATGGAGAATTTTGCTCCTCAAATACGATTGTAACAATGTGTCATAACGCTGCTTGCTCTAGAACCCGGCGACGAAGGCGCGCACCTCAGGGGTCGCAGGGTTTGCGGTAAGTTCAGTGAACGTGCCCACCTGTGCCAAGCAGCCGTCATGCAGCACCGCCACTTTGGTTCCCATACGTGCTGCCTCAAGGGGGTCGTGGCTGATCATGATGACCGTTTTGTTGAAGTCGGCCTTCAGCTGCAGCACTTCGTCTTGCATTTCGCGTCGGGTCAGGGGGTCAAGGGCTGCAAAGGGCTCGTCCATCAGCAGCAGGGATGCTTCGGTAATGAGCGCGCGCGCCAGCCCAATGCGCTGTTGCATCCCGCTGGACAGCGCGCCAGGCAAGGCGTTGGCATAGCTCGCCAGGCCGACTCGGGCCAGCCACGTCGCCGCCCGTTCAAGGCGTTCGGCCTTGGCGACGGTTTGAAGATGAAGTGGAAAAGCAACGTTCTCGATCACGGACTTGTGGGGCAACAGTCCAAAGTTCTGAAACACCATGCTGGCTTGTGTTTTGCGAAACTGGGTGAGTGCTGCTGCATCAAGCGCACAAATGTTTGCACCATTAATGCACACTTTGCCCTGCGTGGGTTCCACCAGTCGATTAAGCATACGCAGCAGGGTTGATTTCCCCGAACCCGAGCGGCCCATGACAACGAACACTTCGCCCGCGGCAATGTCCAGGCTCACATCACGCACCGCGACCACATGTCCGGTGCGGGCTTGAATATCGGCTTTCGAAACACCTTCAGCGAGCAGCGGCCAAATGATCTCAGGGCTTGGGCCATAAATTTTTTTTAACGCCACCAGCGAAACAGCATTCACACTCATGGCGTTACTTGGCACCCGTGGTGCGGGGTTTGGCGGCGGCTTGTGTCATGCGATCAAGCACAACGGCAAGAATAACAATCGTCAGCCCTGCCACCACACTGCGTCCCACATCTAAGCGCTGAATCCCCAGCAGCACCTCTTCGCCCAACCCGCGCGCGCCAATCATCGAGGCCACCACCACCATCGACAGCGCCAGCATGGTGGCCTGGTTGATCCCCGCCATGATCGAGGGCAACGCCAAGGGCAATTCCACGTGCCAGAGCTTTTGCCGCGCCGAAGCGCCAAAGGCGATGGCTGCTTCAACGGCTTCGGGGTTGGCGTTACGCAGGCCCAGTTCGGTCATGCGCGCAATCGGCGGCATGGCATAAATGACGGTGGCTAAAAGTGCGGGTACTTTGCCCAGGCCGAACAACATCATGGCGGGCACCAGATAAACAAAACTCGGCAAAGTCTGCATTGCATCCAGAATGGGCCGGACAATCGAGCCCGCGCGTGATGACTGGGCGAGTGCTGCGCCCGTCAGCACACCGATCACTGTGCTGAGGGTTGTTGCGACCAGCATCAGGGCCAGGGTTTGCATGGCTTGGTCCCACAACCCCAAAACGCCCACCGCCAGAAATGCTGCAATGGTTGCCAGCGCAAATACAATCTGCCTGGCCGCAGCATACGCCAGCGCAGCCCCGATGAATGTAACCAGCCACCACGGCATGCCACGCAACAGGTGTTCCACGCCGACTATGACCCAGAGCATACCGTCGCCCAAAGTGCGAAACGCCGCGCCGTAGTTTGTCACCAGCGCGTCTATGGTCGCATTGATGGCTGGCGCAATGGTGATGGTAAGCGAATCTGGAAACACTCAATCACTCCGTATACTATCAATGCTCGTTTGTACTTTGGCCGCGACCTCCGCAGGCACCCACGTGGTCCACAGGCGCGGTTGCGTTTTCAAAAACCGAATCGCAGCTTTGCTATCATCACCCTTGGTGGTGCGCATGTAGCCCAGCGCTTCGTTGATCAACGCCGCCGAGGTGCGATATTTGGCCAGGAATGCGGTGATCTCAGGGGCGGACTTGGCGAATTTTGCATTTGCGCCAATCCACACTTCAACCACGGGATAATCAACGGCGACTGGATAATCAGGCGTGGTGGCTAAGCCTTTCCAGTCGGCTTCGTTCCAGGCGGGCTCTTGCAGTTTCACCAAGTCATAAGCACCCAACACCCAAGTTGGGCCCCAATAATAGGCAAGAATGGGCTCGCGTTTGAGAGTGGCCCCGGCGATGGCGGCTGACAATGCGGTGCCGGTGCCCGGGCGGAAATTGGTAAAGTCAGCGCTCAGTTTATAGGCGCGCAGTTTGTTGGTGTTGACCACCTCGCACGACCATCCAGCAACGCAATTATAAAACCGCCCTTTGCCCGGCTCTTCGGGATCAGCGAATATTTTTTTATAGCGCGCAAGGTCACTGACCGACTTCAAATCTGGGTGCGCCTCGGCCACATAACGCGGGATGTACCAGCCCTGCACCGCATCAGGGAAGTTCACGCCGATTTCGGTGACTTGCCCGCGCGCGAGTGCGCGCTGCCACACTTCGGTAACGGCGTCTTTCCAAATTTCCATGGCGATGTCGATGTCGCCTTGGGCAACACCTTGTAACATCGGGATGGTTGAGCCTGGGATGGCATCAGTTTTACAGTCGTAACCTGCTTCCAAAATGCGCCGCGCCACTGCGTTATGAAAGCCCACCGAATCCCAATCAAGGCCGGCAAAAATAATTGGACGGTTCACCTCACAGGCCCGCACTTGGGGTGTGAACATCAGGCCCAATACCGCGGCAAGGGTGATCATTGTTCTATTCATGCCCCGACCTTAGCAGTCTGTGTTGCTGGCTACCACGTGCGCTATCGTATATAAGCCACATCATCAAAAGGTTCGGTCATCATGCTCGATATTCGTCAAATTCCCGTGCTCAGCGATAACTATGTTTACTTAGTGCGCGAGCCAAAATCAGGTGCCGTGGCGGTGGTCGACCCCGCCGTGACGGACGAGATTCTGGCGGAAGCCAATAAATTGGGGTGGAAGATCACCCACATTCTTAACACCCATCATCACAGCGATCACATCGGTGGCAACGAGGCGATCAAGGCCGCGACCGGGTGTACGATTGTTGGCCCCGCCCATGACCCTGACCGCATTCCGGGAATGCAAATCCAAGTCAAAGACGGTGATATTTATAAATTTGGCGCTGAGTCGGCGGAAGTTTTTTTTGTTCCCGGTCATACGCGGGGACATATCGCCTATTGGTTCAAAGACTCATCCGCGCTGTTTTGCGGCGATACGATGTTCTCAATTGGCTGCGGGCGTTTGTTCGAAGGCACCCCTCAACAAATGTGGACCAGTCTTTCTCGGCTGCGCGCCCTGCCGCCCGAAACACGCATTTACTGCGCCCATGAATACACCGAAAGCAATGTGCGCTTTGCCGTCAGTATTGATCCGCATAACGCTGCGTTGCGCGCCTATGAAACCGAAGTCAAAGACAAGCGGGCGCGCAAAATTCCAACCATTCCCACCACACTGAAATTAGAACGTGCGGCCAATCCGTTCTTGCGCGCGGACGCGCCAGACCTTCAAGCGGCCCTGGCGATGACGGGCCGAGACCCGGTTGATGTCTTTGCTGAAGTCCGCCGCCAGAAGGATGTGTTTTAGAGCATCGCGCCGAAAAGTGGCCTTCCGGTTTTCGGCAAAAGCGATGCGACCAAAAAATTATTAAGGAAACAGTGCGCGTTTACCGCACTCCGCCGCGTTTGAGCAGTTGCGGCAATAGCCGCAAGCCCGCCAGCACCGGCCAGCGGCGATCATGGTCGGTCAGGGTGATCTTCACCCCTGAATGGCGCTCGATTTTCCACACTGCATAATCAAGCCCACCCTGAAACGTGAAAGCGGCTTTGACCAGCCGCAAAACGTTCAGCCCCTTGCCCTGCCAGCGGCGCAAGCGCCATGCATTGCGTGCGGTTGTGGCGCGGCCAAGCTCTGCGTTTACATAACTGCCATCGGCCCCGGGTGCGCCCAGCACAGCTTCAGTCACACGCGCAATGCGGGCCATATCTGCATCAACCAACTCGGCGGCCTTAGATGTTGATTCAGGGCGCAGTTCCGCACCGTAGGTCAGGCTCAACGCATTCACCCACAACGCGCGGGCATTGAAACGGGCCGGCAGCAAAGCTTGTGTTGTGGTAATCATCGTCGCCACAGCTTGGCTCAGCGCTTCTTGGACACGCGCACGCACCACATCAGAGCGCGCAAATAGAATCAGTGTCGGTTGTGAAAATCGTGCCCAAATACTTGAAGCAAAACAGCCAGGCCCTGTATCACGCATAAAGCGGCTCATCGACATCACGGCCACTTTGGCGCGCAACCTTCGGCCTTCATAGGTCATCTCGTGATAATAAACGTTGGGTGGCAAAACCGCCCCCAACGAAGCTGCGGCAGGATTACTGATGACAGCACCCATGCTGTCGACCAACACATAGAAGTCGAGCATCAAGCCATCGTCGGTTGATTGGCGTAAGCACGATCCATAAAATAAAACCGCTGCCGTTGCTGGCCCATAACGCTCGGCTAACACGCGCGCAAAGCTGTGGGCTGCGGCAAACGTGGGCTGCTGTGACTCAGTTGCAATAATGTCGCCCAGGGCGATCATTGGCTTTGCGCTCACAGGCTTTGGGTTCACAGGCTTTGGGTTCACGGGCCCGGCATGCGGATGAAGGGAAGGCTGTCGTGTGCGCTCACCGTCAGTGGAGCAGCGCGTGTGGCATGATACAACTCGCCGTCCAAAGTATAAGCGCCGTCGAACGCCAGCGTGACGCGCGCAGCACTGCGCACCATATGACCGGTGCCGCTGGTTAGAATTTTCGAGATCACTTTGGGGATGGCCGCTAAAACTGAACGCGCCCCCGATTTAAGGCTGAGGTAACGCAACGGGCCCTGGCCATCTTGGGGATAGGGGGCCAGATCAAGCACCAGCTTATCCAATGTTGTGGCACTGACAAAAAAGAACCGGCCATTTTCGCCTTCGGTGTTGTCCCACATGGTAATCATCGGGGTCGCTTGGCTGCCTCTAAACAAACTGCGCCAAAATAAAATACTAATCGAGATGCCGTGGCTAATCGCGTTGGGCAAGTTCAGCGGGTAAATATGTTTGCGGCAAAACAAAATTCCGTCCACGACATCAGCGGCCCCCAGAAACGCACCGCGTAACGGCGCGCTCCCATCACCACGGTCAACCGTCAGGATCGGGCGTTGCGTGACATGGTTCAGCAGTGTTCCATCATTGCGCGCGCGCATAATCCAGGCCAAGGCCGCGGCCTTGTCACCGCCAAAACTCCAGGCTGCGGCGGTCATGTTGGTTTTACCCGACGACAAAAGTGCCAGGGCCGGTGGTGTGGCAAACGGCTTGTCGTTCAACAAACTGCCAAAGACCAAATCGGCGGTTCCGTCGCCGCCATTGACAACAATCACATCGGCTTTAGCAGCTGCCGCGTGGCGCAGGGCAGCGGGAATTTGAGATGGATCAGACGTCGGCAAATGCACCACGCCCGGCGCGTCGGCCAAATGGCGATCAATCCAGTTCTCGCCACCTTTGTTTTGGGTGCTTCCCGCATTGGTAATAACCGCCACAATCGGCTGCGACGAGGCAGCCGATTCGGGATCAGGACGAGAGGCCGTAATGGCAGTCATAACGCCGAAAAACCCTATAATCTCAATGCATTCCAGCGAAATAATGTTGCACTTTTCGTGATCCGGTCACCCCACCCATAGCCCGGATAAAACCCCGTTACCATTGCAACGCCCTGAAAAGACTGCAATTTAGACGTTTCACTGACTTGCTCGGGTCGCGGGTTTGGATAGGGCATCCGTTGCTTGGATAGCGCGTTGGGGCTTCGGAAGCCAGACCCCCACATAAAAGCGCTACCGACGGCGGCTGAGGATGAATGAAAGCTATCGATAGCTATTTGCTGCGCCAAATCGTGCCCACGCTGTTGGTCACGGTTTTCATCGCTGCGGTGATCTTGCTGATGGAGCGGCTGATGCGCCTGCTCGACATCGCGGTGGGCAACGGCGTGTCAACTTTGGTCGTCTTTCAGATGCTGTTTAATTTGATCCCGCACTACATCGGGCTGGCGTTGCCGATGGCTTTGTTTCTGGGTGTGCTGCTGGCGTTTCGCAAATTGTCGATGCAATCGGAATTGGATGCCATCCAATCAACTGGCATTGGCTTGGCGCGGTTTATCCGCTCGGCGATGGCGCTGGCCCTCGTGATGGCGGCTTTCACATTTATCCTCAACGGCTACATCCAGCCCTACACGCGCTATGCCTACCGCGCGATCATGTTCAACATTACCTCAGGTGTGATCGAGCAGGGCATTGGCGAGGGCATCTTCATGAACTTGCCCAACGGATACACCTTGCGGGTGGAGCATTCATCGGCGGCTGGGCGCGAGCTCTCGGGCGTATTTGCGCATAAACAAGAGTCCGACGGAAAAATTATCACGCTGACCGCCAAGAAGGGCGAATTGGTCACCGGCGAGCAAGATGGCATTGTCACTATGCGCCTGTTTGCGGGCAATCGCTCAGAGTGGGACCCTAAAACCGGTGAGAACGCTACACTGCGGTTCGAAGCATTCGATTGGCCACTCGACCTCGCTGACCTTGTGCAATTTCGCGGACGCGGCGGTGACGAGCGCGAACTCACGGTTGGCGAATTGCTTGATACCATGCTGGCCAACACTGCCGCGGGGCGCAGTGGGCTTGCGGCATCGACTGATTTGAGTGTTGCGCCAGCGCTGCGACTTCCTCCTTCGGCAATCGCTGCTGAGTTTCATGGCCGCCTTGTGTTCACGCTTTCGATGCTGCTGTTGCCAATACTCGCCGCTCCACTGGGAATCATGACACGCCGCGCCACTCGGTCGTTCGGCTTGGTCTTTGGTTTGTTGGTGCTGGTGAGTTATCACAAAATTTTAGAGTTCACCGAGGCTTATGCTGCCACCAAGGGCAAGCCTGCCGCGCTGCTATTGTGGGGCACATTCATTGCTTTCAGCCTGATCACAGTGGCGGTGTTTCGCGCCACCGACAAAACCGCCGGGGCGACGCCGATGCAGCGTTTTGAGGCGTGGTGGTTTGGTGTGATTGATGGTGTGGTGAATTTGATTCGCCCGCGCAAAGCAGCGGCATGAGCAGATCATGATTCTTTCCCGCTATCTCATGCGCGCATTTTTGGCCCGCTTTGTTGGCCTGCTGCTGGGCTTGGTGTTATTTCTCCAAACATTAGACTTGCTCGCCCAAGCCAATGAAGTGCTTGCCGGTGGCGGCCCTCCGGCCGACACACTTTTGCGCTACGTGATGTTGCGCATGCCATCCTTGGCTGAAACGGTCGCACCCTTGGCAGGATTGTTGGGCGCGTTGACCGCACTCGTCACCCTGGCCAAAAACAGCGAAGTGCTGGCCATGCGCGCGGCGGGCCGTTCGGTGCTGAGCTTGGTGGGTGGGCTGGTCGCGGTGGGCTCAGCGCTGGCGATTTTGCTTTTTGTATTTTCTGAAACCGTGGTGGTGCGCACCAACTCGATGCTTCAAGAGTGGCGTGATATTGGCTTCAAGGCCTCGGGCGAAATCGCCGACGGAGAAAACAGCTGGCTGATGGAAGACGACATGATCATCCGGGTGGGTCATGTCATGCACGGCGGGTCAGAGCTGATCAATGTTCGGTTGTTAAAACAGGGCGGCGAAGCAGAGATCGTCGATGTCATCGATATCGACCGCGCGCGCTGGGAAGGTGACACGTGGGCGCTCTCTGGGTTGCGCCGCGTCGGTGGCACGGGCCCCGATACTGGCCCGCCGGTATGGCAAACCAAGCTGCGTCCCGAACACTTCATGCGCTTTGCCAGCCACCCCAATGAACTGTCGCTCAATGCCCTGCAGGAATATGTGGGCAATGTGGCGATTGGTTCGAAGCCCAAGTATTTCTATGACACTTGGCTACATCAAAAAATCGCAGGGCCCATCGTGTTGGCCTTGATGCCGCTGCTCGCAGCCATTGCGGCCTTTGCCCACCACCGCCAAGGCAGTGCGGTGATGACCGTGGTGTGGGGCATTACGCTGGGCTTTTTATTCATCGTCATCGACAATATGATTCTGGCGATGGGCCAGTTCGGATCGCTGCCCCCGGTGGTGGCGGCATGGTTGCCGTTGGTCCTTTTTCTGACGCTGGGTCTGTGGATCGTGTTCAGTTTCGAGCACACGGGTGCCAGAACTTAACGCTCTGTAACACTGTGACGCGATTGTGATTCCGTCACCGCAGAAGAGCTTGCGTTAACCCCGTGATCGGCGGAAAACGCACACATATATTAAAGTAGATGCCAACCAAGGTGAGGCCATGCAGATCGGCTCGTTCAAACTGGGGTTCTGGAGCGACAAGGAATACTTCCTTGATCGCATGAATCTGGCTGAACTCACGGCTGCGTATTTCCAATACTACGCCATCGCCGCCTACATCGCCGTCAGTGTCATCACCGGCTGGATTGTTCTGGCGGGGTTAGTTTCAGGTGCGGCATCAGTGTGGGGTGTGCTTGCCTCGGTTGCGGCCACGATCATTATTTATCCGGCGGTGTGGTATGTGCTGCATCGCTATGTTTTACACAGCAAATGGATGTGGAAACACCCCATGACCGCCGAGGTGTGGAAGCGCATTCATTACGACCATCATTGCGACCCCAATAACCTCAAAGTTCTGTTTGGGGCGCTCTACACCACTCTGCCGACCGTTGCTGTGGCCACGATGCCGGTGGGTTATGCGTTGGGCGGTGGGTACGGCGCAGTGGCTGCGTTGTGCGCGGGTGTGGTGACCACGTGCCTTTATGAATTCTTTCATTGCATTGAACATTTGGGCTATGCGCCGCGCTGGAGCTGGGTGCTGGAAATGAAGCGCACCCACATGGCGCACCATTTTCATAATGAGAACGGCAACTACGGCATCACCAATTTTCTGTGGGATAAGGTGCTGGGCACTTTTTATGAAGGTGCCAAAGACAAACCCAAATCGCTGACGGTGTTCAATTTGGGTTACGACGACGAGGTGGCCAAAAAATACCCCTACGTCTCAAAGCTGACGCCCAACTGGCCTTACAACACCAATCCTGTGCATCGCAAGCGCGAAGCGGCTGCGCAAAAGCTCGCCGCCGAATAAATGGCGCTAACGGTTCGCCACGTTATCACCAGCGCTGATTGGGACGCATTCTATCAGGCTGCCCATGTTTGCCAGGGAAATGATCCGTATTGGGTGGCACCCTTGCGCTTCATGCAGGCCGAGCAACTGAATCCCAAAAAGAATCCGTGGTTTGATCACGGCGAGGCAGCGTTTTTTGTCGCACTCAAAGACGGCAAACCTGTCGGGCGCATCTCAGCACAAGTGGACCACGCTCATCTTGCGCTGCGCAAAGACGACACGGGTTTTTTCGGGTTTTTTGAAA
>JANLSL010000149.1:0-8641 GCA_031362385.1 Alphaproteobacteria bacterium
CGCTACGCATGGCCTTGATCGCCGCCACCTTCTCGATGTCGCCACCCGATTCACGCCTTGTTTTTCTTAGCGACCATCGGAAGCTTAGAAAAACTGGCGCACAGATCGGGTGGCCCATTCATCCCCTTGCTGTGACCGAGAGTGTTGCGCTATGGGTCGCCCGGCTAAACCGGGCGACGACAAAAGTATATAAAAACTGATGAGTCAAATCTTGAGGCCGTTGGTATTAAAGGGGCACAAAATGACCGCCCTGGCGCTACTCAGCGTGTGGAAAGCGCCAAAGTATTAAAAAAGGCCCAGATTTCTCTGGGCCTTTTTTGCATGTTGCGTGTGTGTATCGATTAGAACTTGGTCCTCAACTTAATCGACCAGGTTCCTGGCGGGCTGAGGAATGAGTACCCGGAAATACCAGCGACGTTATAAACCTCGCCAAAGCAATTCGAGCAATCAACTGTCAGCCGTGTGCGCTCGTCCATGGTTTCAATGCCGATGCTGGCATTGATCGTCCACGCGGCGTCGGTTTGTGCGCCCGTGACGAACGGACCATCCGCACGGTTGAGGGTGATGACCCCCGTGCTTGAACGGTAGTAGCTGACGTTTGAGGCCGCCGACTGCATTGCACCGCTGTACTGCGCACTGGCGGCAGGAACAACCTTCACATTCCAAGCAGCGACAGGGATTTCGTAGTTGCCACCAATTGAGCCGGTCCATTTTGGCGCGCGCGCGGGCTGCGCAAGATTACCGAAAGGATCGACAATGCCCTGACCGCAGCCACCCTGGCCTGGCACAACAACGCCAACACCACCGAAGCGCACCGCAGCAGTCGCATTGGCGGCGACGGCGGCTTTACATGCAACCAATTGCGCAGCCGTAGCCGTGCCAAGATTAGTGTAGTTCGGGTCTTGGTAACCCATCGATGCTGTCAACGTCAGGCCTTCGCCCACTTTGGCTTGGCTTTCGATTTCGACACCTTTATTTCGCAACGTGCTGTCGTTTTGAATAATAAAGGCGGGAGCAGTCGCGCCCACGGGAACGAATGACACAGGAGCTTGGAACTGCTTGGCTTCCATCCAGAACACGTTAGCGTTGAAGCGGAGGCGATCATCAAAAGCTTGCGTTTTGGCGCCCGCTTCGTAGGTCCACACTTTCTCAGGCTTGAAGTTGAGGAACCCGTTTGCGCCGCCTGGCGTGGCCGACCAACCGCCCGAGCGGAAACCGCGCGTCGCTGATGCGTAAATCAACACGTCATCGGTGGCCTGATAGTTCAAGGCAAAGCGCGGCGTCCAAATCTGGGCCACCAGCCTGGTCGGAATACCAAACGCGATCAGGTTGGCAGTATCAATGCGGTTGGAGCGCACAACCCCGTTCACCGTGACTGTCGGCGCCACCAGCGGGCTGCGTTTATCTGTGGTCACGACTGTCTTGCGCTCATCGGTATAACGAATACCTGCCGTTGCCGTCAGTTGCTCGGTGAAGTGAGCATCAGCTTGGACATAACCCGCCCATGCCTTTGTGACGTTGTTGGTTTGTTGATCGCGGCCGATGGTGCCCTGGTTGGTGCCAGCGATGGGGAAGATATCGCCGTAGGATGCGTCGGTCTTTTCGTCGAAGTAATAGACACCAGCCACATAGTCCAGCTTGTCATCCATCAGTTTGCCGGTGGCTTTCACTTCCTGCGTGAACTGCTTGGTCACGTAATCGCGGATCAAAGTAAAGCCCGAGCCCAACGGATGGCCCGTGGTGCTGCCCACGGGGCCCAGTGTAAAGGGCACGGCCGGGCCTGTGTTGGCGGGCGAGCGTGCATTGCGACCCGATTGGAAGTCGATGGCCAAATTCAGGTCGGTTTTCACATAGCCGGTGATGAAGTTGATGGTGCCAACGCCGGTTTCGAATGCCAGGTTCGACGTAGCCAACCACGCGCCTGTATTATTTGTCTGAGCTGGAACGCTCAGCAGGTTTGAGCTCAGCGTGCCCGTGGCACTGCCCGCACCACCCACCAACAAGTTCGGATAACCCGTGGCACCTTTTTTCAAGCCCGTGAACACCCAACGGCCTTCGCAATTGGCTGGCACACCCGGGTTCAACGTATCGCAAGTATCGTTCAGAATGGCTACGCCTTCGCTGTGCAAGTAAGCCAGCGAGCCATCCCAGGTGAGAGTGTCGGAGAACAAGCCACGCACTGCACCGCGTACGCCGTAGCTGCCCGCGTCGTTCAAACGATCACCGGTGGCGTAGTTTTTCACATACCCTTTATCGTCGGTGTAGTAAGCGCCAAGCTTGGTCAGGAATTTGTCACTGATCGGGGCGTCAACATTGGCGCGTGCTTCCACATACCCAAACCGGCCATAGCCAATTTGCGCCGAGCCGCCGAATGTATCGGAAGGTTTCTTCAGGTTGACGGAAATCGCACCGCCCGTGACGTTGCGCCCAAACAGCGTGCCTTGCGGGCCACGTAACACTTCGATGCGGTCCAGGTCGAAGAACGACAACTGGTTGGCACCCTGACGGCTGAGAACAATGTCATCTACGTAAGTGGCCACAGGCAAGTCGACCGTCGGGGCGATATCGGTATTGCCCAAGGCGCGCATGAAGTAGGTGTTGGCCGTACCAACGCCGGTGTTGAAGTGACCATGCAAGTTGGGAATAAAGCGGATCAGGTCTTGCGTGGTGTCGATGTTGCGCCGCTCAAGTTCATCTGGCGTGAAAGCTGAGATGGCGATGGGAACCGTCTGCACGTTTTCGGCACGGCGCTGGGCGGTGACAATAATTTCCTCAAGGCCCGCTTGGACCTGAGCTTGTTGCTGAGCAACCGAGATTGAGGGAGCGAAAGCTGACAATGCAAAAGTTGCAGCCGCCGACATCAATGCGCATTTATTCAACTTCATAGGACTCTTTCCTTATTTCAAAACGCCGAATTGAGATGGCCAGAGCGGGCAACAAGTGGCGTGGTTTTCTGTGATCTTTGCGGCTTACCGCGCAATGGATATATATATGTCTGTTGATCAAAACCAAGCGAGCACAGCCAAAATGCCCGGTTGCCGAACAGGTGTGGCCTAAATGCTACAATGGCGGCTCATCCATGGCTGAAATAACCACACAAACTCAACCCGAAAGGCCTATACATTAACCTCTTCCCTCGCGCGGGTTGGTAAGCTTTCGGAGCACAGTATTTGATCATCAATTCAACCAGATATCTCGCATGTGTTGTTGGGACGCTGAGCATATTATTGGCTGGTGCCGCCCAGGCCGAAACCTTTGTCGATAAAGTGTGGGTGCGCTCAACCCCCGCTGGGGTTGGTAATACGGCTGGCTATGCCATCATTATGAACTCAAGCCAACAAACAGATCGGCTGGTGAGCATTAGCTCGCCGGCGGCCGCCAAAATTGAACTCCATCAGACCAAAGAAGAAAATGGCGTACTGGTGATGACGCCAATTGAAGAACTGGTGATTGCGCCGGGCAACCAAATTGAACTCAAACCAGGTGGCTATCACCTGATGATCAAGAACGTGAAGCAAGCCTTGAAAGTCGGCGATACTTTTCCCATCGTGTTCAAATTCGAAGGCCAAGGCATTGTCAACGTCAACGCACGCGTTGCCCCCCTCGCCGCAACAGCAGCGCCCTAGACACATAATATTACGCGGCTGATATGGAAAAAGTACGCATTATTGATTGTGTGCCTTACAACGGCGAACCCATCGCGCTATTCCGGCTGCAATACTTATGGGACGTGGTTGATGAGTTTGTGATGGTCGAAGCGCGCCACACCCATGCGGGCGACGACAAAGGCGGATTGTATTTTGAGAAAAACGCCAGCGCACTGATGCGCTTTAGCAGCAAACTCACGCGCCTGGTGATTGATGAGTTTCCACCAACCCCCGCCATTGCACCACTTCCTGCGGTGGAAGGAAAAAAACACCGAAATCACGATGCCTGGTTCCGTGAGAAATACCAGCGCAATATTGCTGGCTCATATTTACGAAAGCGCAACGCGCCTTCCCGCTACATCGTTGTAGGCTGCGATGTTGATGAAATTCCGCGCCGCGAGATTTTAGCAGCACTGCCTGAGCGATATGAGGGTTTGGACGCAGGCTTGAGATTGGAAATGGCGCTGTTCTATTATTCGTCCGATTGGATCACACGCGACAAGTGGGACTTGCCCTTCGCTGTGAATGATAAAGGCATGGCTAAACATTCATTGGATGAATATCGCATCAAACCCATTATCAGTAAAACTGCGCGTGATGCAGGCTGGCACATGTCGTACTTTATGACCGACGACGACATGCTACGCAAAATAAAATCGTCCGCACATACCGAGCACAACAAGCCCGAATACTGCAATCTCGCATGGGTGCGGCACTGCAAGAATACTGGCGTTCACATTTTCGGCGCACCGCCCGCGTCCGACTGCGTTCGCTATACCGGAACGGATTTACCTGAAAACCTCAGAGCCTTTGAACTCGAACACGGCATCCGGTCTTGATGCTTATTTTTGTGCAAACCCGCGCAATATCAACAGGCTAATCACCAAGCCCACCACCTGTGCCGCAATAAAGCCTGGCGCATCACTGGGGCGAATACCAGCAAACGTATCAGTGAGTGAACGCGCTAACGTGACCGCAGGATTGGCAAATGATGTGGAAGCTGTGAACCAATAAGCGCCCGTAATATACAGCGCCACCGCACCCGCCGTAGTTTGAAGGCTATGAGCGCGCGTACCCCACACGACACCCAGTAGCCCCAGGGTTGCGATTATTTCGGCCAACCATTGCGCCGGGCCGGAACGGACATGCGTGCCCAATTGCAGCACCGGCAGCTCAAACATGAGATGCGCTAACCATACGCCACAGATACCGCCAAGGATTTGTGCAACGATATACTGCGCAGCGGTTTTCGCACTCAGCCGATCAATCATCACCGCACCCACCGTCACCACCGGGTTCATGTGCGCACCTGAAATGGGCCCAAATACAACGATCAGTGCGAACAGTGCAGCCCCGGTCGCGATTGCATTTGCGAGTAATGCCACTGCGACATTTCCACCAGATAGACTCTCAGCGGCGATCCCTGAGCCCACAACGGCGATCAAAAGAAATGTGGTGGCAATAAACTCGGCGCATACTTTTCTCATGCGTGTTGCGCCAAGAAACTTTTGATCTTTTCTTCCAGCTGACGGTATGTTTCGCGGAACGCCGCGCGCTGTGCTTGGGTTGAGCTTGTTACCGCCGCCGGGTCATCCATGCCCCAGTGCGCGGTCGCGGGGTGGCCTGGCCAGAAGGGGCACACCTCACCTGCTGCGTTATCACAAACTGTGAAAATGAAATCCATATGCGGCGCACCGACGGCGGCAAATTCATCCCAGCTTTTGCTGCGCAAGCCCGCTGTGGGCAGCTTCATCTCGCGTAGCAATTCTAACGCCAGGGGATGGGGCGCACCTTTTGGCTGACTGCCCGCACTAAACCCCATGAACCGCCCGCGTCCCAAATGCGTCATCAAGGCCTCGGCCAATATGCTGCGGGCGGAATTTCCAGTGCAAAGAAAGAGTACGTTTTTCATCCTAGATCAGGCGGCGCGGCGTTTGCGCGTTCTCAACGCTGCTGGCGCACAGGCCGATGCATCGCCCCCGCAACAATTTTCTGTCAGATACGCGACCAAGTCATTCATTTGTTTGAAGTCAGTCGTTTGAATCAGTTCACGTCCGCGCCGCGCGGCGCGCACCAGCCCGGCATGTTTCAAAGCGGAGAGATGAAACGATAACGTGGCACCTGGCATATCAAGCTTCTTGGCGATACGGCCTACGGTCAACCCTGCGGGCCCGGCCTGCACCAGCAAGCGGTAAATGCCCAAGCGCCCGTCGTGGGCCAGGGCTGCGAGGGCGTGTATGGCGTTCTTAATTTCCATATTTCCAGAATAATAGAAATATATGGCCTGTCAACAGGCGTGCGAGGTTTGATTCTAGGACAAGCTGCTCAGGAGGATCGGCGCGATGCTTCTAGATGTGAGTTTTCTGACTTAACCCCTCCCCCTTGTGGGGAGGGGCTGGGGTGGGGGGGTATGTGGCTACACTTTTGCGCTGCAGTGCGCTGACAAGAAAAAACAAAAACACCCCCACCCTTTATCCCTCCCCGCAAGGGGGAGGGAGGAGAGCGCGATGCTTCTAGTACACCAACTCTCCGCCGTCTTCGGCGTCGGCGATGATGATCTGGCCCGAGCTTGAGAGTTCTTTGGTCATGGTGACCAAAGCGGTTTGGGCTTCTTCCACGTCCTTCAGGCGTACAGGGCCCAAGGAGTCCATGTCTTCTTTGAGCATCTTGGCCGCACGGGTCGACATATTTTTGTAGAACAAGTCCTTGATGTCGTCCGACGCACCCTTGAGGGCGAGGGCCAATTTCTGCTTGTCGGCCTGGCGCAACAGCACCTGGACGCCAGCGGTATCGAGCTTGATCAAATCCTCGAAGGTGAACATCAGGCTGCGAATCTTCTCGGCAGACTCGCGGTTGCGTTCTTCCAAGGCCAACATAAAGCGCGCTTCGGTTTCGCGGTTCAGGTTGTTGAAAATTTCGGCCATCATTTCGTGTGAATCCACACGTGCGGTCTTGGCCAAGTTCGACATGAACTCGGTCCGCAGAGTTTTTTCCAGGCTTTCGATCACGTCCTTCTGTACCGCTTCCATGTGCAGCATGCGCATGATGACTTCCATCGCGAAGCCTTCGGGGAACAGCGCCAACACGCGGCTGGAGTGATCGGCCTTAATCTTGGACAACACCACCGCAACGGTTTGCGGGTATTCGTTTTTCAGGTAGTTGGCCAGCACGGCTTCATGCACGTTGGTCAATTTATCCCACATGGTGCGGCCCGCCGGACCACGAATTTCAGCCATGATCGCGGCGGCACGGTCTTTATCAAGGCCCTTCAGCAGCAGTCGTTCGGTTGATTCATAGGTCCCAACCAACGAGCCGGTATTGGACAGGGCATCGGCAAAGTCGACAAACAACCGCTCAACCAGGTTGGCGCTAATCGTGCCCAAGCCCGACATGATTTGGGATACTTCCTTGATCTCGTCGTCTTCCATCATGCTGAGCAATTTCGCGGTCTGATCCTGACCCAGCGACAACATCAAAATGGAGGCTTTTTGCGGGCCCGTTAGAGTGCGGTAATCTTCTTTCACGCGTGCCATGTCTGCACTCACACTCTCGGTTGGGCCAGGCCCCTTCAGAGGGGGCACGGACGATCTGCTTGATGATAAACGCTAACGCCAGAATGTGAATAAGCGGTTAAAGACCGGCAATAATTGCCGTGCCCTGCCCTGGGTTTGTGTCATGATGGCAACACTTTCCCACTGCCCCTTACTTGTATTCCCTTAAAGAGTGACAATGTCCACACGCCTGCACCCCGGTCAAACGGTCTATGCCAAAGATGGCAAATCCTATGTCGTCGAAGCGGTCGAGGGTGGGACGGTCTATTGCGCCTCGATCAACGGGGCGGAAATGGAATTCCCTGAAAGCGGCCTGGCCACTGAAGCCGAGTGGGCTGCGCGCGCCGACGGCAGGCGTGATGCCTCGTATACCAAACTGCGCCAATCGCGCGTCTATACCACGGCAGCGCGTAAGCTCGACCCAGACTTGTGTCACCAGCTGCTGACCAAGGCCGAGAATGTCTCGCCGGGGCTGATCGATTTTGCCGCCTACATTACGGCGCAACGTATTCTGGTTGAAAACAAAGATACCGAGCTGGCCGCGACACTTTCAATTGTCAAAGCGCGCAACATTTTTGATGCCGCAAAGCCCGAGGTGCGCGCTGGCCTGCTGGCCACCGTTTTATCAACCGGAGCCGATAGCTTGGTGAATGCGGCAAAGCTGGGCGACAACCTGATGCGCGCCCTGGTCGAAAAGGGCCTGGCCGCGCATGGCCAAGCTTTTGAAGACTTTATTGATCGCCCCAGGAAATAAGCACCTGACGACGTTTTCTAGGCCTCAACCGTCAATCGGGTTGATTTCGCTTTCATGCACCGCGCGCTCTTGGCCAGTGGCTGCGTTCTTAATGCGGTATTGAACGCCCGCCCCTTCCATCGGCATCTGACGGGTGATTTCAAACGGGCTATCATTGCGCGCTTCTTTGGTCGACGAACGCACGATGGCGGGTGCCACGCGGCGTGACAGCAAGTTGACCATCTGGCCGACGTGGAATTTGTATGAGGTCAGGGCCATGAGTTAGCGCCTTTTGTTGAATTGGCGTTGCGGCGTGGAACGGCGGCCTGGCGTAGATTCAGCACCATCTTTATGGCGGAACACCATGCGGCCTTTGTTGAGGTCATAGGGTGACACTTCGACAGTTACGCGGTCGCCGACCATGGTGCGAATACGGTTCTTCTTCATGCGACCGGCGGTATAAACAATGATCTCGTGGTCATTGACCAACTTCACACGGTAACGGGCCTCAGGCAGGACTTCGGTAATAATGCCTTCAAACTCAAGCAACTCTTCTTTTGCCATGTCGGCTCCATGAAAACGCCAGCCAAGTGGCTTGCGTTAAGTGAAAACAAAGGGGTCACGCACCAGGCTGATCGATTGCCTGCGCGCCACACAACGGCCCTTGGCTCATCACAAATTGAAGGGGTGGTTATAGCCAGGATAGGGCT
>JANLSL010000177.1:0-8063 GCA_031362385.1 Alphaproteobacteria bacterium
ACCGCCGATGAACGGCTCAGCGATGGGCACGCCGATGATTGAGCGCCAGCTAACCCCACTCGCGGCCGAAGAGTCTGACGACGACGAGGCGTTTGATGAAGCAGTCGAGCCCAGCAGGCCCAAAGAGGTTATGGTGCAGCGTGCCAAGCCTGCAAAGATAACCAAGCGCGATATGGCCGCCCGGCAAGGAAGCCTCCTGCCCGCAACGGCGCACAAAGGGTTCTCGTTGCCCCCGCTTGATATCCTCAGCCTGCCGTTAGTTGAGAACCGCCCCAAAGGCCCCAGCACCGAAGCATTGGAAAGCAACGCGCGGATGTTGGAATCAGTGTTGGAAGATTTCGGCGTTAAGGGCCAAATCGTCAAAGTGCGCCCCGGCCCCGTGGTCACGTTGTACGAATTGGAGCCGGCCCCTGGCACCAAGACATCGCGTGTGGTGGCACTGGCCGATGATATTGCGCGTTCCATGAGCGCTGTGGCCGTGCGCATTGCCGTTGTTCCGGGTCGTAGCGTGATTGGGATCGAGCTGCCCAACGCCAATCGCGAGACGGTTTATTTCCGCGAGATGTTGGCCAACGACGAGTTTGAAAAGTCTGATGGCAAATTGATTCTGGCCTTGGGCAAAGACATTGGCGGTACGCCCATCATGGCCGACCTGGCGCGTATGCCGCACTTGCTGATCGCGGGCACCACCGGGTCGGGCAAGTCGGTGGCGGTCAACACCATGATTATGTCGCTGCTGTATCGCAACACGCCCGCTGATGTGCGCTTTATCATGATTGATCCAAAGATGCTGGAGTTGTCGGTGTACGACGGCATTCCGCATTTGCTGTCACCCGTTGTCACCGAGCCCGGCAAAGCAGTGATGGCGCTGAAGTGGACCGTGCGTGAGATGGAAAACCGCTACCGCGCCATGAGCCAACTGTCGGTGCGTAATGTGGCTGGCTATAACCAGCGCCTGCAAGAAGCCGCCAAGAAAGGTCAAGTGATCAAGAAGACGGTGCAGACCGGCTTTGACCCCGGCACCGGTAAACCAATTTACGAAGAGCAAGACCTCGACCTCACGCCACTGCCCTACATTGTGGTTATTATTGATGAAATGGCCGACCTGATGTTGGTGGCAGGTAAAGATGTTGAAGCTGCGGTGCAGCGTTTGGCGCAGATGGCGCGTGCGGCAGGCATTCATGTGGTGATGGCCACACAGCGCCCGTCAGTCGATGTCATCACCGGCACGATTAAAGCCAACTTCCCAACCCGTATCAGCTTCCAAGTCACCAGCAAAATCGACAGCCGCACCATCTTGGGTGAACAGGGTGCCGAACAATTGTTGGGTCAGGGCGACATGCTGTACATGGCGGCTGGGGGGCGCATTACACGTGTGCATGGTCCATTTGTGTCGGACAAAGAAGTGGAGAAGGTCACCAACCTGCTGCGCGAACAGGCCCAGCCTGATTACCTTGAAGACATCACCGAAGAAGCCGACCTGAGCGATGTGCCGGGCTTCACGGGTGCGGGTGCGGGCGGCAATACCAGCGGCGAAGACACGTTGTTTGATCAGGCGGTGGCTGTGGTGGCGCGCGAACGCAAAGCCTCGACCAGCTTTATCCAACGCCATTTGCAGATTGGCTATAACCGCGCCGCGCGGATTATTGAGGACATGGAGGCCCAAGGCATGGTGGGCAAACCCAACCATGTGGGCAAACGTGAGGTGCTGTTGCCCGAACCGGTGGGGATGATGTAGCTGCAACCGACCATCATCACCATCATCTGATGGATATCTGATGGACATCTGATGGTTATGCCGTCCATTGCGTGGTCAACATATACCGCTGCGGTATATAAGTAAGCTTCATTAGATAGCACGTTTACAAGATAGCGCGTTCACATTCGATTTCGGATAGGTGCGCTTAATGCGTAATGCTTTAAATCTTGATGGTTAGATTTGATCATACCTCGGCCATATTGTACCGGCTATTATACCCCACATGAAATCACCCGTAGTCACTCTCGCCATTGCGCTGAGCCTGTTTGCGAACTCGGCTTTTGCATTTACTGACGCCGAGACCGTCGCGCTGAAACGCGCCGAGGACTACCTCAACACTTTGGGCAACATGCAGGCGCGCTTTTTGCAGGTGAACCCCGATGGCAGTACGCACGAGGGCGACGTGTATGTGGCGCGGCCCGGCAAAATGCGCATCAATTATGACTTGCCCGCGCAAATGATGGTGGTGGCCGATGGCAAGTGGCTGATCTATGTCGACAAAGAAGTAAATGAAGCCAGCTATCTGGACCTCAACGACACTCCCGCAGGCTTGTTGCTGAAAGCCAACATGTCGTTCAGCGACAAGGGCGTAAAGTTACGGGGCGTGAGGTTGGGCAAGGGCACGGTTGAGATTACCGCCTCACAAGCCAAAGAACCGGCGGCGGGTAAATTGACGTTTGTGTTTTCCGATGCACCGTTTGAGTTGCGCCAATGGCGCGTGGTCGATGCGCAAAACCAAGAAGTGGCCGTGACACTGTTTGAGCAGCACTTTGGAGGCAAGCTGGATGGCAAATTATTTGAGTACGAGAAGCCCAAAGACAAACGCGACCCTGACCGCAGGCGCGACTAACTATAGAATCGCTCTAAAGTGTTGATTTTACAGTTTTTTTAGCGGGCGATCACAACGACGCGAGCAGCAGTAATTGTTTTGCCGCCATCTTGAGTTCCCCGAAATTGCCCCCATATAGTTTTCATAATCATCGGCACTGCAATGGTGTTGATGGGCTGGAAAAGGTCCCCCCCGACCTGACTAGCAAAAAACCAGCGCCCGGTGTCCCCCCACATCGGGCGCTATTTTTTTGTACGCCGGATGATAACAATCACTTTCGTCACCACCCGACTTGATCGGGTGGTCCATGAATCATCTAATCGCCAGTGCGCCTTGGGCCCTGGATCGCCCGATCAAGTCGGGCGATGACAATGGTATATATTCTTTGTGATTCGCATCCTGTCGTGGAACATCAATTCGATTCGCAAACGCGTGGACCAGTTGGCGCGCATTGTTGACGCCTATGCACCTGACATTCTGTGCTTGCAGGAAACCAAAGTGAACGATGCGGTGTTTCCGCATGCTGATGTTGAGCATATGGGGTTCGCGCATCGCGCGACATATGGATATGGCGGATACAATGGCGTGGCGATTTTATCGCGCCATCCGCTTTGTGACATTGTGCAACACACGCGGCGTGGCAAAACCGATGGTCGGCACATCAGCGCGACTGTAAAACCAAATAATGGTGCAGCGTTTTCAGTTCATTCGTTGTATGTGCCGGCGGGCGGCGAGGCACCCGACCCACGTATCAATGACAAGTTCGCCGACAAGCTTTCGTTCATTGATGACGCGGCTGATTACTTTGCAGGAAATTTTGGATTTCGAGATCACGTGGTGCTGACCGGTGATTTGAACATTGCGCCGTTGCCCAGCGATGTGTGGGACCACCACAAAATGCAAAAGCGCATTGGCCACACAGACCTCGACATCGCCGCCATGGACCGGTTGCGGCGGTCATTGAACTGGATTGATGTGGTGCGCGAGATTGTACCGCCCGATGACCCAGTGTTTACATGGTGGAGCTATCGGCAATCAGAATTTCGTGTTGATTCCAAAGGCTGGCGGCTTGACCACATTTGGGTATCGCCCGGCTTAAAAGACAACATTCACAGCGCTGAGGTGCTGGTAGACGTGCGGCACTGGACCCCGCCCTCAGATCACGCGCCGGTATTGGTGGAGTTGAGAGTCTAAAAATTATAGAGTGGCTGTCATAGCTACTGAAACATTTGCAAGCATTTTTATTTATGCTTGCTACAATGCTTGCTATTTATGCTTGCTTATGCTTTCTAGAGGTCGGTATATACCGAGGATTATTTCAAAATGTCAGATGATAAAAAGACGGCGGCACGAGCACTGGGGGGAAAAGCAAGGGATGCAGCCCTTTCCCCTGCACGAAAAGTAGAAATCGCCAAACAAGCCGCCATTGCTCGGTGGGCAGCGCCGCGCATCAAAAACATCAATGGTAACAGTGGCTTGATTGTTGTTAGCAAGCAAGAAACGCGCAGTCCGGATCAGTTCGTTCTCGACTTGCAGATTGAGAAGCAAATCGAAATTGACGGCATTGGTATGGGCGTTCTGTCGGATGGAACGGCTTTTCTCAACGGTCGAGGGTTGGGTCGGCTATGCGGTGTCGACAGCTCGCGAATCAGTGAAATGAGTGCGGATTGGCAAGCGGCCAGCTTGCCGATCACAGCAAAGATTAAGGAGATTCTTCACTCGCGCGGGGTCGCCCTTGAGCGCCCCTTTATCGAGATAAAACAACGTAGTGGCTTATTTCACGCATACCCCGATGTTTTGTGTTTAGCCGTGCTTGAGTATTACGCCTTTGATGCGCCAAACGTTAGAGAAGAAGCAAAAAAGAATTTCCGGCGCTTAGCTGGTCAAGCCCTACATGATTTTATTTACGCACAGGTTGGCTATGACCCGAACAATCACGTTCCTAGTGTCTGGCAACAGTTTCATGACAGGGTATCGCTTACGTACAACTCTGTTCAGCAAGGTTACTTCAGCATTTTCAAAGAAATTGCTGACATGATTGTTACGCTCGGCCAGGCTGGGCTTCACATCGACAGCTCTTTTGTGCCGGATGGAAGCGTTGGAATTCATTGGTCGCGACACTGGAGTGATGGTGGATTCGACCAGAGGTTTGGTCTTCGCTTGAAGTGGGATCACAATTTCCCAGAGTATTTTCCTCAAGCAAAATCAAATCCGCAGCCTGCATGGTGTTATCCCGAGGCTGCGTTGCCAGAGTTTAGACGTTGGATGAGAGAAAATTATATTGGTGATGGGAAGTTTACGAAATATCTAAACGATAAAGTCAAACAGAAAGCACTTCCTGCTTCATTCGCCCAGCTTGTTACAACAGCGTATAGGCTTGATAAGCAATAGGGCGTTCAATTTAAATCGGAACACTACAGCCCATAAAACTTTGCTGCGTTGGTTTCGCAGATTTTTTTGGCCACCCCTGCTGGTAAATCATTTCGGCCCATCAGCACTTTGTGGGCGGCCAGTTCGGTGGAGGTATCGGCATGGCCGTAGTCGGTGCCGAGCATCAAGTTATCGGGCCCCGCATAGCGCAACACTTGGGGCAGGTCTTCGTGGGTTTCGCAGGTAACATAGAACCGTAAGTCGGCCAGCATTTTTTCTGAGTGTTCTTTGCCACCAAAGCGCTTGGCCCAGCGCCGCGTGCGGTTGATGGCGTAGGGCAACCACTCAGACCCGGCTTCAATAAAACCAAATCGGAGTTTGGGGAATTTTGTCGGCACTTCGCTGGCCATCAATGCACTGAACGCGACCATGGTGGGCGAAATGGTGGCAACGATGTTGCCGCGAAAGCCGGTGCCATGAGCGATAGAATGATATGAGGGGCTGGTGGTGCCAATGTGCACGCAGATGGGAATATCTAATTCGCTGGCTTTGGCGTAAATCGGATAAAGTTCGGGGTCATCGAGGGTGCGGTCGCCCTCATACCCACGCAGCAAAACCCCACACGCACCGTGTTCGCGGCCCCAGGCAATTTCATCCAACGATTCTTTCATCATGCGCGGCGCGGGCGTGACCAACCAGCGCATGCGGCCCGTGGTTGGCGCGCACACATCGGCCAGCCAACGGTTATACGCTTTGGAGAGGGCCAACTCGGCGGCTGGGTTTTTCAACACCAAGTTCAGAAAAATACTGGGATAGATCACTTGGATGTCGACGCCGAGCTGCGTCATATGTTCCAGGCGTGCGGGAACATTGGTGAGGTCGCGCGTGCCGGGCTTATACATATCGGTGGGCAGACCGCCCAGGCCGTACATTTTGCCATCGATCAACCAAAACTTATTGCCCGCCATCATGCGCTGTTTATAGGATTCGGGCACCGTATCGAGGCTGACGACGGCGGGTTTATGGATGGCATCGGCCTTGTCCATGTAATCCCAAATGCATTCGGCTTCGACCACGTGGGTATCGGCGTCAATAACCGGCATAAAAATCTCCGCAGGATTTGCAGCGCATTGAGGAAAGCAGGTTATACTGCTTCAATGGTATTGAACCGCATAGATCGGATAGTTGTTTGGTTCGTATGCTGGGCAGTGACACTCGCCTTGCCGGTGAGGGCTGAAACATTTCGTTTGGCCACCGCCTCAGTGCCCGAATCATGGGGTAACCCTTATGGCTCCACCTCTAATACGCGCCTGCCACTGCAATCTGCGGTGTTTGATCCCCTAACGCGGGTGAACGCGGCTGGTGTGTTAATGCCGTGGTTGGTGGAAAAATGGCAGCGCGCCAACCCCACCACGTGGCAGTTAAGCTTGCGCGAGAACGTTACATTCAGCAACGGCGAGATATTTAACGCAACGGCTGTGGTTGAGGCACTGGTGTTTTTAAAATCTGAGGCCGGGCAGCGCGAGCCAATTGGGCGCGAATTGGCTGACATTGTAACTGCCCGTGCAATTGATGCGCGCAAGCTTGAAGTAACAACGCGGGTGCCTGATCCGTTATTGCCTTACCGGT
Organism: Alphaproteobacteria bacterium; assembly: GCA_031362385.1. GTDB lineage: Bacteria > Pseudomonadota > Alphaproteobacteria > Rhodospirillales > Rhodospirillaceae. The sequence continues at coordinate 6,588 of JANLSL010000177.1, forward strand.
TGTCGTTGTTGGCCATCCCGGCACCTGACGCCTGGCAAAAATTAGGGCGCGATGCATTTGCCCGCCACCCCATTGGCACCGGGCCCTTGGTGTTAGAGAAAATTTCCCCGGCACGGATTGATTTAAAAAAATCCACCACGTCTTGGCGGCGCGCAAACTTAGATGATGTGAGCCTGTTGATAATACCCGAACCAGCCGCGCGCCGTGCGGCACTGACAACCGGTGCGATTGATGTGGCACTGACGACGATTGCGCCGTCAGATTTTGAGTCGGTTGTGGCCGAGGGGGGCCGGGTGTTTATTGACCACGTGCCCGCCGTTGTGGCCATGACGTTTAACACCGAGAATTTTGCCCCCTTCAAAGACCCGCGCGTGCGCCAAGCCCTGACCCATGCAGTCAACCGCCAAGCCATTGTTGATACAATTATGGGTGGGCAAACGCGCGTGGCTTCGCAACCGGCGGGGCATGGATGGTTTGGGTATAACGATGCTTTGACGCCCTTGGCCTATGACCCAGAAAAAGCCCGTCAGCTGCTGCGTGAAGCTGGCTATGACAAGGGCTTAGCGTTTGAGTTGGAAATTCCCACCGGTGCCGTTTCATACCCTGATGTGTTTCAGGCCATGGCCGCCGACTTAGCAAAAGTGGGGGTGAGCATGAGTGTGCGCACAATTCCGCAGCAGATGATTTATCAGAACATTCAAACCGGGGGCTGGCGTGGGCAAGCAGCGGCGATTCCGTTTTCATCACCGATGTTTGATGCGCTTTATCCGCTGAAACAACATTCGTGCTTGTGGCATGCGCCGTGGTTTTGCGATGTTCCGCTGGCAGAAAATATTAAAATTTCCTTGGCCGAGAGCGATGCAACCAAACGCCGTGCGCAAACCGAAGCGATTATGGTTCAAGCCCATACTAAAGCCCAAGCCCTGTACCTCTATGAAACTGTGTCGTTCACCGGCTTGGCTGCGCGGGTGAAAGATTTCGTCATGGACTTTGGTTTTATAAGTTACGAAAGCGTGAGCCTTAAGACGCCCTAAGCTTGCATCGCGCAGCCAAACACCCCATCTTTGAATATCTTCTCGCACGCGAAAGAACCCTATGTCTGACCCGAATTCAATAACGTGGCACGGCACCACGATTTTATCAGTCCGCAAAAACGGCAAAGTCATTATTGCCGGTGATGGCCAAGTGACGTTTGGCAATACGATCATGAAACCCAATGCGCGCAAGGTGCGCCGCTTGGCTGATGGCACGATTTTGGGCGGCTTTGCTGGGGCCACCGCCGATGCCTTTACCCTGTTCGAGCGGCTTGAGGCGAAGTTAGAAAAGCACCCCGGCCAACTGATGCGCGCCTGTGTCGAGTTGGCCAAAGACTGGCGCACCGACCGCTACTTGCGCCGCTTGGAAGCGATGATGGCGGTGGCTGACAAAGACGTGTCGTTGATTTTAACCGGCACCGGCGATGTGCTGGAACCGGCA
>JANLSL010000202.1:0-4147 GCA_031362385.1 Alphaproteobacteria bacterium
CTAGCAAAAGGTTCCCAAAGCCCTTCAGTTCATTGCCCGCATAGGCCACAACGCCGTTATCGGCGGCTTTGACTTGGGCCCCCGGTGCGGCGGCAATGTTAATACCATCGTTGTGAAGGCCTTTTGAAGCTGGACCGAAGCCGGAAAGTATTTTGCCTTGAAGCGGCCAGATAAAGCGCGCAGCCGCGCGCGGGGGTGGCGCTGTCAACGGCTTGGGTTCTGGTGGCAGTGATGCCACTTGCGCTGATGGTATCGGTTCAGCGGGTGGCTGGGCCAGTCGCATGGGTTGAGCCATTGGAACGGGCTGGCCCGCTTGCGTTTGAGCGGGCGGAGCCATCGGCTGCGCTTCAACTGACTTTGCCAAAGGCTCGATCATTTGTTGGAATTGGGGTTGGGGTTGGCCCGGCGGTGGAGCGAGTGACTCTTTTACAATCGCCGTCGAGCGCGGCACGCCGCCTGACGGAATGGCAACACTCACGGGCGGCAACTCGGTGCTGATCGGAGCCGCCGCTGCGGTAAAGGGATCGGGAATCCACAACGTCTGACCGAGCTTGATGACAAACGGCGGAGCCAAATCATTGGCCGCCGCGATCACGCGCATTTCAACACCGTACTGACGCGCGATTTTTGAAAGCGTGTCGCCGGTATCAACCTTGTGGCTGCGCGCTGGGTCAAGGATGAGCTGTTGGCCCACGCGTAGCTCGTAGGGTTCCTTCAAGCCGTTGCGTGAAATGATCGCTTTGGTCGGAACATCGTACCGGCGCGAAATGGTATAAAGGGTGTCACCCTTCTCAACTGCGACGGTACGCCCCTTGCCAGCGTCCCACAAAAAACCACCTTTAAAGCCAGGCGGGGGCTCAAACTTCGGCGCGCAGGCCGACAGCGCAGCACCAATCACGACTACTAAAATGCTTCTGGCGAACATCATGGGTTCATTATAGCGCGAAACGAGGCCAGGACCAAATCACTCTGCTTTGAGGCGAGCGTTTTTTTCTTCGGACGGCACACCCTGCACCATGGGCACAAACCGCACTGGAAACATACGCTCGCTGTGGAATTTTTTGCCATCTTTGCGCACCCGAATGAGTTCTTGGTCAAGCGAGCCAGGCTCACCCACCGGCAGCACCATGATGCCGCCTTGGTCCGAGAGTTGTGCGACCAGATCAGGCGGCACAATGCGCGCTGCGGCAGTGACGATAATGCGATCAAACGGCGCTTGGGCGGGCCAGCCCTTATACCCATCACCTGAGATGCTCGTGATATTGCGGATGTTCAGTTTGGTGAAACGTTTCTCGGCCTGGGCCAGCAAATCGCGATGGCGCTCGATGGTATAAACGCGCCGTGCGAGTTTGGATAAAATGGCAGCTTGGTAACCGCTGCCGGTCCCAACCTCGAGAACTTTATGGCGTTTACCAAGTTCGAGCGCCTGGGTCATCAGCCCAACAATCAAAGGCTGGCTGATCGTTTGGCCACAGCTAATCGGCAGCGCTTGATTGGCGTACGCCTGATCAAGAAACGCCTCTTCGACAAACTCCTCGCGCGGTACAAGCTCCAGGGCCGACAGCACATGGGTGTCGATCACGCCCTTGTTGCGCAAGTCCATAATCAGGCGAATTTTGCGGCTATCGTGGCTCATAGCCCGATCTTAAATCACGAGAGATATTAAGAAGCTGCGAATGTCCGCCCCAAAGCGTGCATCGTCGCCTCGTGGGTCAGGTCAATGTTCAAGGGCGTGAGAGACACATATCCATCCGCAATAGCTTTTAAATCAGTGCCACTGGCCGACGCATCCGCCAGTCGCCGCCCTGCAATCCAGATATAGGGCCGTCCGCGCGGGTCGTGGCGATGAATCAAATCGTCGCCGACCTTATGCTTACCCTGACGCACAACTTGCACACCTTTAACGCTGGGTACTGCGCAGTTAGGAAAGTTGATGTTGATCAGCACGTTTTGTGCCCAACTGGCCGCGCACGCCTTACGGACAATGTCTGGCCCCAATGTCGCGCCGGTATTCCAATGGATATTTTCTTCGTCATCGAAACTTTGGCTAAATGCGATGGCGCGAAAACCCAACAACGCGCCTTCCATAGCCGCAGCAACCGTGCCTGAATAGTGAACATCTTCGCCCAAGTTCACACCCATGTTGATGCCCGATAACACCAAATCAGGCGGATGATCTTTCATCAGGTGATTGATGGCCAGCAGAACACAGTCGGTGGGTGTGCCATTAATCGAATACCGTTTGTCCGCAATCTTCACGGGCCGCAATGGGTGATGCAGCGTGAGTGAGTGCCCTGCCCCGCTTTGCTCGGCGGCTGGCGCAATCACCCAAACATCATCGGACAGCGCGCGGGCAATTTTTTCCAACACCGCCAAACCAGGTGCTGAAATTCCATCGTCATTCGACAGCAAAATGCGTTTGCCTGCGAGATCAGGGAGCGGCGGAAAAAATAAATCAGCCACCGGTTAGCCTGCGCGCCGGATCAGGTCGACCCCGCCCATGTAGGGTTGCAAGGCCTTGGGCACGCGGATCGAGCCATCGGCCTCTTGGTAATTTTCCATGACAGCAACTAGAGTGCGCCCGACTGCAAGGCCCGAGCCATTGAGCGTGTGGACAAAGCGCGTACCTTTGGTTTCCCCGTCGGGGCGAAAGCGCGCGTTCATGCGCCGCGCCTGGAAATCATGGCCATTCGAACAACTGGAGATTTCACGGTAGGTGTTTTGCCCTGGCAGCCACACCTCAAGATCGTAGGTGCGGGCCATCGTGAAGCCCACGTCACCCGCACACAAGGCGACGACACGGTAGGGAAGCTCAAGGCGCTGCAAAATCACTTCTGCGCACTTCGTAATATGATCATGCTCGGCGGCTGATTGCTCGGGTGTGCAAATCGTCACCATCTCGACTTTTTCAAACTGGTGCTGGCGGATGATGCCTTTGGTATCTTTACCCGCCGCACCGGCCTCAGAGCGGAAGCAGGGCGTGAAAGCGGTGAAGCGCAGGGGCAGTTCGCTTTGGTTGAGGATTTTCTCAGCGACCATATTCACCAACGGCACTTCCGACGTGGGGATCAGCCAGTGACCTGCCGTTGTGAAATAAAGGTCAGCAACAAACTTTGGCAACTGGCCCGAGCCCTGCAAGGCCTCCGCCTTCACCAAGAGCGGCGGGTTGATTTCTGTAAAGCCGTGTTCGGTAGTGTGGGTGTCCAGCATGAATTGAGCCAGCGCACGCTCCATACGCGCCAACGCTCCTTTCAGGAACGAAAATCGCGCGCCTGAAACAACGGCGGCTTGGTCAAAGTCCAGCAGCCCAAGCCCCTGCCCGAGGTCAGCATGATCCTTGACCGTAAAATCAAATGTGCGCGGCGTACCCCAGGTGCGCAGCTCGACATTGGCACTTTCGTCTTTACCATCTGGCACCGTCGCATCCAGCACATTGGGCACGGTCATCAGCACATCGCGCAAATACTGGCCGACTTCTTTTTCTTTTTCTTCCAATACCCCCATGCGGTCTTTGATGGTGGCCACTTCCGCCATCAAGGTTGACGCATCTGCACCCTTGCTTTTGGCTTGGCCGATTTGCTTCGAGGCTTCGTTACGCCGCGATTGCAGGTTTTGCAATTCGGTGATGACGCCGCGATGATTGGCGTCCAATTCCAGAATTTCTTTGGAACGTGGCGGTGCACCGCGCCTGGCCAAGGCGGCCTCAAACGCTGCCGGATTATCCCTGATCCACTTTATATCAAGCATGGCCCTAACCGCCCAAAATCACTGAAAAATGTGGGGCGGTTATAGGGCCCTAAACCCCTGGGCGTCTAGCTTTGGTAAGACCTCGCGCTGACCTAGCGCTTGAGCTGCACAGGGCCGGGGCGGCGGCCAACGGCGGGGGCTGGCGTTAAATAGCTTTCCGTCGCGGCGGGCTCAAGCGGAATGGCGGAAAACTTGCCCGTCATCTCAGCATTGCGTTTGGTGCGATCCCACACCACGGCAACGGCTTTGCCGCGTGCTGCGGGTTCGCGCAGGGCTGCGAGCACAACCGAGGCCACGCCCCGGCGTGAGACAAAGTCGAATTTATAGTCAGCGCGTGGCATGATTTTCACGCCCCAGTCATCAGCCGGGGGCGGCTCAAGGCCACGCAGGCCAATCATCT
>JANLSL010000214.1:0-1822 GCA_031362385.1 Alphaproteobacteria bacterium
GTCTGGGGCAACAGCAGAAGAAATAAACTCTACTGTCATTCCCCGATTCATTCGGGGAATCCATTTACGATGTCAGCATGTGTTGCGCGATGGATCCCGGATGAAGCCTCCGGGATGACGAGGTGTGTGTGGGGCAACAGCAGAAGATAGAATCTGTACTCTCACCCTGGGAACAAGTCCCGAGGGTGACGCCTATTGATGACTACCGTTTCCGGGCCAACGTCAGGCCGTCGCCAATTGGTACGAGTGAAATCGACACCCGCTCGTCTTTGGCAATCTTTTCATTCAACGCGCGAATGGCTTTGGTATCGGGCGTGGTATTGGTGGGGTCGATGACGCTGCCGCTCCACAGCACATTATCAATCCCAATTAGCCCGCCTTTTCTCAGCAGCGTCAACGCGCCCTCATAATAGGCGTCGTAGTCGGCTTTGTTGGCATCAATAAATGCAAAATCAAATGTAGCGCTTTCTCCGGCCGATATCATGTTCTTCAAACTTTCGGTCGCGGGTGCGATGCGTAAATCAATCCGATCAGCAATTCCTGCCTTGGCCCAATGCCGCCGTCCGATGGAGGTAAATTCTTCGCTGACATCAAGTGCCACAACCCTGCCGCCCGGTCCCATGGCTTTGGCCACGCACATGGCGCTGTAGCCGGTGAAGGTGCCAATCTCGAGTGTTTTGCGTGCGCCGATCAGCTCCATCAACAGCATCATCAGTTGGCCTTGCTCGGCCGAGATTTGCATCATGGCGAGCGGATGCGCTGCGGTTTCCTCGCGCAAGGCTTTCAGGTCAGCATCTTCGCGCGCCCCAACGCGGCGCACATACGTTAATAAATCAGAGGCCATTCCAAGTGTTTCACGCGACATCGAGAAAGCTCCGATATGGGATACGAAGGTTAGAATCGGGCACTCACTTAAGCCCGATCAAGAAATGGCTTGATGGCCGCGAACAGTTTTTCCGGTGTGGTTTGCCAGTTGTCACCCTTCAATCCGGGCAGGTCGAGATATTCCACACTCTTTGCTTTGGTCATCAGTTTACCCGCCACACGCGTGGGCTCGGCCAAGGTCTCAAGGCCCATGATCGGCAGCAACACCGGTTGGGTGATTTTTGCCAGGGCTGCATCAGCATCATACCGGAACACCGCATCAAAGCCCCACCAACTTTCGGGGCCAGCGCGCAAGCGTTCAACGAAGAAATCCAGCAGGCGTTCTTTGGGCAGCGGGCTTTTGGCATCAATCACCGCTTCTTTGAATGATCTGCCAACGTAGTCGGGGTCGGTGAAGTAGGGGCGGGGCTTAGCGAAGGCTTCGCGCTTGGCCTCACGTTCGCTGGCCGCATAGTAGGGAATACTTGGCATCACCAACCGGCGCACCAGGTCAGGGCGCTGGGCGACAACTTCGGTGATCACAAAATTGCCGGTGTGAAAACCCAACCAATCGAGCGCGCCTAAACTTTTTGTGCCACCACCATTTTTGCCATAGCCCATGTTCACGAAGGCTTCGGCCATCGCACCGCCCAGATCAACCATCGTGGGAAGCTTAGTGGGGTGGTCAGAGCCGCCGTAGCCCGAGGTATCGGGGCATAAAACTAATCGATCACGCGCCATCAGCATTTGGAATTCGCGGTAGTAGTCACCCGACGTGGGGCTTTGGTGCAAACACACCAGCGGTGTTTTACCTTTGCCCGACCCATCAGCCGGTTCAGCCGAAGTGATGTGAATTTGACCAAAGCGGCAATCAGCGTAATGCCGCCAACGTTTGATTTTGACATCAGCCGCGTTTGCGCGCGGCGTGGCGGCAATCAGTGCTGCGGCTGCGGTGCCC
>JANLSL010000244.1:0-1832 GCA_031362385.1 Alphaproteobacteria bacterium
CCACAAGTTTTTGGCCAAAGCCCGCTTGAGGGATTTTTGTGGGAATGGGAAATTTATAACAACAACGAACACTTTTATGGCCAGCTGCGTGAACTCGACGTCGCAGAGGTGGCCAAGAAGGCGGGCTTTGATCCGGCCAAGTTCAAAATTCATCAAGTCGCCAGCTCGTGGGAAGACGGCCAGACCCCGTATTCCAATGAGAACTTCACCTTCCCGGTTTATGTAGCTGTGAAGTAGCGCTAATAGTAGCCACCAAAGACAAGGACGCACGCATATGGCTGACGATAAAAAACCGGTAAAGCTGCCGCGCACCGCAAAAGGCAAGAAGCCGATCTACTTCGACAGCACGACAGATAAGTTGCTGTCGATGGTTTTGACGCTCATGGGCGAACTGTCAGTGATGCGCGACCGGCTTGATACCGTCGAGCGCCTCGCCGAGAAAAAAGGCGTGTTCAAACTCGACGACGTTGAGAACTTTGAACTCAGCGAAGAGGTCAACAAAATTCGCGCCGAACGCCGTGCCGCTTATATCGCGCGAGTTCTGAAAAGCGTGCAAGACGAGTTGGACGCCCTGCAACAGCAAGGCGACGGCATGAACACCGAAGTTGTGTCGTAAATCTGAGAGCGTGATCGACTCAATTTACTTAAAAGTGTTTTAACTCAAGCTAAACGGCCGCACTGTCGGGCTCACCTGAGGGTTGGCCACCAGAATGTGACCGTTCTCGACCGCCGTCCACGTGCCCTCGTCGGCATCCAATGGCTCTGACACCACCATCGTGCGCCCATCAGTCTGCGAAAAATACAGCGACGGCGGGTCGGGGTCGGTGGCATAACGCAGTGCATAAACAGTCGCCCCATCTGACAATGCTGCCGTCATGCGAAAGGGCTCGTCCACTTTTGCAGCGGCCATGGCCTTGAGCACCGTGCCGACGGTTTTACCCAGCGCACCGACCGGGTCGATATCAAGTCCATTGCTGAATAACAAATAAAAGAACGCTTCGCTGTCAGTGGTGCCCGCGCGCGCATTGTAGACTTCATCTTTGATCAGCGCGTCGAGGGGCCTGCGTACTTTTTCATAGCCGCCAATTTGGCCGTTATGCATGAACATCCATTTTTGGTAGGCGAACGGATGACAGTTAGCCACCGAGGTTGAAGTGCCGGTGGATGCGCGCACATGGGCGAAAAACAATCGCGACTGAATTTGGTGCGCCAGGCTGCGCAAGTTGGGGTCGCTCCACGCAGGGCGCGTTTCACGGTACAGGCCCGGCAAATCGCGTTCGCCGTACCAACCCACGCCCGAGCCATCGCCATTGGTTGGCACACGTGCGCGGCGCGCTGACAGGCTTTGACGTACCAGCGAGTTCTCAGGCTCGTAGATGAGTTTTTCCAGATAAATCGGCGGGCCGAGATAGGTAATCCAACGGCACATACGAAGCATCTCCTCATTCTGCGAGAACCGAACTGGCCGCACCCGAGGGACAAGTCTATCATCTCTGCGGTGTAAGCGCCTACGTCGTATAAAAGAGTAAGCGCATAAATTCTCAATGGGAGCAGCCATGAAACGACGCACACTCATCTCAAGCGGTGTCAGCCTGCCTTTGGCCGTCGCCAGTGCCCAGGCCAGCGCTGCGGTCGAACGGAAAACATATGTATTTGTTCATGGCACGTGGCATGGCGGCTGGATGTGGAAACCCTTACGTGATCGTTTGCAAACGATGGGCCATGCGGTGTTTACCCCAACCTGCACGGGCTGTGGCGAACGCGCACATTTAGCCACCCCCGATGTTGGCCTTGAAACCCACATTACCGACATCTGCAATGTGATTGAGTGC
>JANLSL010000255.1:0-2166 GCA_031362385.1 Alphaproteobacteria bacterium
CCGCCAACAAATGGCGCAGGCATGTCAGTGCCATCATGCGCAATACGATAATCCCTTAGGGGTTGGCGCAGTGCGCCAAATGGATCAGCTGGGCTTTGGCCTGCTGCAATTGAGGCAACGCTAAACGGATCAGCCGCGATGTAGGCAAAGCGTGCCTGCGTCGCACCCGCACCGCCCAACAACATCGCATACGGCACACTGGCCAGTGGTGCGAAAGCCACCATCGGATCGCGAAACGCGATGGGCCGTATCACAAGTGAAGATGCAGCAATCACTGAAGGTGCGCCAGAAATCGACTTAGCCCTGGGTGGGCAACACGCGGTCAGGCAGCGCATGGCCGTCCATGAACGCGCGGATGTTGATGATCACCTTCTCACCCATGTTAATGCGGCTCTCGATGGTGGCCGAGCCCATGTGCGGCAGCAGCACAACATTCTCCATGGCCAGTAATTTGGGATTCACACCCGGTTCATGTGCGAACACATCAAGCCCGGCCCCCGCCAGCTGTTTTTGTTCCAACAGCTTAATCAATGCGGCTTCATCAACAATCTCATCGCGCGCGACATTGACAATATATGCCGAGGGTTTCAGCAGCTTCAGCCGCCGTTCAGACAGCAAATGAAACGTGGCGGGCGTATGCGGGCAATGAACTGATACCACATCAACGCGAGCTAACATTTGGTCCAAGCTTTCCCAATAGGTGGCTTCAACCTCAGCCTCAATGTCTGGGTGCAGGCGACGTCGATTATGATAGTGGATCGCCATGCCAAAGCCGCGCGCGCGGCGCGCTACTGCGGTGCCAATACGGCCCATGCCGATGATGCCCAGTCGCTTGCCCCACATGCGGTGGCCCAGCATGTGCGTTGGACTCCAACCTTTAAAGCGCCCCTCGCGGATCAGGCGCGCACCTTCCACCAAACGGCGCGGTACGGCGATAATCAGCGCCATAGCCATGTCGGCGGTGTCTTCGGTCAAGACGTCAGGCGTGTTGGTTACGCCGACGCCGCGTTTGTGGGCTGCTGCAACATCAATGTGATCAGTCCCGTTGCCGAAGTTCGCAATCAGCTTCAATTGGGGGCCAGCGTTGGCCAGCAGTGCCGCGTCAATCGTATCAGCCAGATTGGGCACCAGCACGTCACAGGTTTTGATGGCCTTGATCAGCTCGTCGCGCGTGAATGAATGGTCATCGACGTTCAAATGCACGTCGAACAGCTCCATCATGCGTGTTTCCACCGCTTCGGGCAGCTTGCGCGTTACAACGACTGATGGCTTGGGCTTGGTTGGATTTGGCACGGGGCTTTGATGATATTAATATGGCTTCGCAAGCCGTATCAACCAGGCCATCTCTTGTCTAGCGCCTCAAACCAAGGCAAAAAGAAGCCATTCGTAATTTTGACGTGGCATTTTCTTCTGTGGCGACTTTGCGGTCCTCTATCACTTTGTCATTGTTTTGCGGGGCCATGTTGGCGCTGAGTGCGCCCACATTCGCGCAAACGCCTGCAAATCCGCCGAAACCCACGGCGGCTAAGCCGACCCCCAAGCCCGCCGCAAAGCTTGGCCCTGCCGCTCAGCTCGAAGCACCCCCAGCCGCACCCACCACGCCCGCCGTCGAAACGGGCCCCAACGAAAATAGCACTGTGGCCACAACTGAGCCGTCGTTGCCGATTCCTCGGTTTGTGTCGCTGCGCACCGACCCGGTGAACCTGCGTACCGGGCCAGGCGTGCGCTATCCCGTTGACTGGATTTATATGCGCCGTCGCCTGCCGGTCGAGATCATTGCCGAATTTGAAACCTGGCGACAAATCCGCGATGCCGATGGTGCCGAGGGCTGGGTGCACCAAAGCATGCTCAGTGGCCGGCGCACCGGCATGATCAAAGGCGCTGCCCAGGCGCTGCGCAAAACCAACGTCGACAGCGCCGAGACTCTGGCAACCTTAGAGCCCGGCGTGATTATTGATGTGCAACGCTGTGCAGCTGATGCGCCCTTCTGCCGGGTTGAAATCAACGGCTTGCAAGGCTGGTTGAAACGCGATCAGTTTTGGGGCGCGTATCCGCAAGAGAAAATTGAGTAGAGCGTTTGCTGATCCTCCCGCGTTGCTCTTCAGCTTCGCAGGACACGCGCAAAACCCCCTAATCCAAATCTATCGCCAGCTCAGCGCGGGTGGC
>JANLSL010000316.1:0-1961 GCA_031362385.1 Alphaproteobacteria bacterium
CATCAGGTTGATGAGCCAGGGCCAAGCCAAAGTGTTGCTTGGCATGGGTGGTAACTTTGCCGCTGCCTGCCCCGACTCAAATGTGACATGGGCCGCACTTCAATCGCTCAGTCTCACGGTTCATGTTTCCACCAAGCTCAATCGCAGTCATCTCATCCACGGCAAGACCGCGTTGATTTTGCCAGCCCTGGGCCGCACCGAAATCGACACCCAAAAAACCGGCCGCCAAGCCATTACGGTGGAAGACTCCATGAGCCTGGTTCACGCCAGCCCAGGCATGAACCGGCCTGCGTCAGAACACTTGCGATCTGAACCCTGGATCATTGCCGGTATCGCCCAAGCGACATTGCCCCCCTCAACCGTGCCGTGGGAGGACTTCAGGCATGACTACCGCCTGATCCGTGAAAAGATCGAAGCGGTATTTGCCGACTTCGAGAACTTCAATGAGCGTATTGGCCGTGCCGGTGGTTTTTACTTGGGCAATGCCGCCAAAGAGCGCGTGTGGAAAACCGCCACCGGTAAAGCCAATTTTATGGTCCAGCCCTTGCCGGCCCACACGGCGCGTGAGCTTGCGCAGAAGCTCACCCCCGCCAAGGTTTTCACGCTGATGACCTTCCGCGCGCACGATCAGTATAATACGACAGTCTATGCCAGGAATGATCGCTACCGGGGCATCACTAACAAGCGCCGCGTGGTGTTTATCAATGCCGACGATATGGCCGAGATGAAGTTGAGTGCGGGCACGCACGTCGACATCCACACTGTCTGGCACGATCAGCGCGCTCGTATCGCAGTCAACTTTGAACTGGTGCCCTACAATATTCCGCGTGGGTGCTTAGGCGCGTACTTCCCCGAAACCAATGCCTTGGTTCCGCTCGATAGCCACGGGGCACGATCAGGCACACCCACCAACAAGGCGATTTTGGTGACTCTTGCGGCGACGACAAAAGTATATGAAATTGATGAGTCAAATCTTGAGGCTGTTGGTATTACTCTCACCACACATGCTTATTCCGTGCCGCTTTAAATATACCGCCTCGGTATATGCCAAGCACGTTGTGGTCGGTATACCATCAGATATCCATCAGATATCCATCAGATGATGGTGATGATGGTCGCTGAAGCTTTATGTCGTCGGTTTGAGATTATCAGTCAGCCGACCCAGCAGGGCAAAGACCGTGTCTTGCTCGGTAGCACTTAAGCCTGCCACGGTTTTGGTTGCCACTTTGCGGGCTTCGTCCATCACCGCGTCTTGGGCGGCTTTGGCTTTGGCGGTGAGATAGATAAACGAGCGGCGTTTATCGCCGGTATCAGCGTCGCGCCTGATCAGCCCATCGCGCTCCATGCGCGCCAGCGTGTTGGCCATGGTCGGTTGCTCAACGCCAATGCGTCGGCAAAGCTCGGCCTGGGTCAGACCGTCTTTTTGGTAAAGCATGACAAGGGCGGGGAATTGCCCCGGCGCCACGCCCAAGGGCAACAGCGCGTCTTGCAATTGCCGGTCATAAAGCCGGTTGACCAGCCCGAGTTGGTAGCCCAATGAATCAAGTCTGCGGATCGGCATGGCTGCTGTTCGTTTTGCTTTTACTTGTGTTGATCGGCCGGGTGGCCTTGCACGTAGCCCTCGGCCCTCATGCAACGACCCAGCGAACTGGCATAACTTTTTGACAGATCAGATTTGTCTTTCAGCTCAAGCGGGCTCATGCCCTTCGAGCCAGGCCCGGCAAGGCCAGCATTGGCAATGGCATAGTCGTTGCGGGTGGTGCCGGTACTGGCCAAGCTGGCCTTTTCGGCATCGCGTTCGCAGGCGGCCAGGTCTTGGCGCTGTTCGGCGGCGGATTTGGCCGGGTTGCGCCAGCCTGAATCAGCGCATGCCGCGAGTGCCAGTGCAATGCCTGTGGCGAGCAACAGCCCACCAAAGGCCCCGCCATGATCTCGTCGCTTGACCGCTTGCACCGGACCTG
>JANLSL010000320.1:0-2360 GCA_031362385.1 Alphaproteobacteria bacterium
CACCGCCGGCGCGGCGCTTGAGTTCGATTTGGCCTTTGGCAAGGCCTTTGGGTCCAATCACGACGTGCCACGGCAAACCGATGAGGTCCATGTTGGCAAACTTCACACCGGGCCGCTCGTCGCGATCATCATACAAAACGCTGACACCAGCCTTGTTCAACTTTGCATAGAGGTCCTCGCAAGCCCCATCGCACGCCCCGTCGCCCGTTTTCAAGTTAATCAGGCCGACGCGGTATGGCGCAACGCTGTCTGGCCAAATAATACCTGCGTCATCATGGCTCGCCTCGATGATCGCCCCAACCAGGCGCGATACTCCGATACCATACGAGCCCATCATCGGCGTGATGCTTGTGCCGTCTGGGCCAGCCACGCTCGCGTTCATGGCAGCAGAGTACTTTGTGCCAAAATGGAAGATGTGCCCAACCTCAATGCCACGCGCTTTAATGAGGTCAGCACCTAATTTTTCCTCCATGGCCGCATCGTGCTTTTCTTCTGTGGCAGCATAAAGGCTGGTCCACTCATCAATAATCGACTGCAGGTCAGCACTATAATCGACGTTTTGTGGAGCAGGCTTTTCAAGCAAGCCCTTATGACAGAACACAGCACTTTCGCCGGTTTCTGCCAGCACGATGAATTCATGGCTCATGTCCCCACCTATGGGCCCGCTATCGGCGCGCATCGGGATCGCCTTTAGGCCCATGCGGGCAAAAGTGCGCAAGTAAGCCACAAACATTTGATTGTAGGCGTGTTTTGAGCGCGTGAAATCCGTATCAAACGAATAGGCATCCTTCATCAAAAACTCGCGCCCGCGCATCACACCAAACCGGGGCCTGACCTCATCGCGAAACTTCCAGTGTATTTGATAAAGATTCAGCGGTAAGTCGCGATAGCTTTTCACGTTGTTGCGAAAGATGTCGGTAACGACCTCTTCATGTGTCGGTCCATAAAGCATATCCCGCTCGTGGCGATCTTTGATACGCAGCATTTCGGGGCCGTAGTCGTCATACCGCCCGCTTTCTTTCCACAACTCGCCCGACTGCACGGTCGGCATAATAATCTCTTGTGCGCCTGCCGCGTTTTGTTCCTCGCGCACAATCTGGGCAATGTTTTGCAACACGCGTGTCCCCAGAGGCAGCCAGTTATAAATGCCTGCGGCGTGTTGACGCACCATTCCGGCCCGCAACATGAGGCGGTGCGAGACAATTTGGGCTTCGGTCGGGGTTTCTTTGAGGGTGGGTATAAACGAGCGCGTGAGGCGCATGAACAACAGTCCTTAAGGCAATGACAAACAGCTACTATGCCGGGACATTAGGCGAACGGCGCGCGGCGCGCAACGAAGCCTAAGCCCTGATTTACTCAGGCTTGCTGGGGGGCAGCGTACTCCCACCGGGCTTGGTCATGGAGAGGCGGCAGGCCTCGGTGAGTAAGACTTGATCTTGGGGTAACATCTGCTCGCCGTTCCAAAACACATCCTGCCCTTTAACTGTAATGCTCCCTAATGGCACTTTGCCTTCATAGGGCAACGCCTTTCGCGCAACCTGGCTTTGTGCTGAGGACGACGATCTGTTCTTTGCATCGCGACGGCTCAGCCGGTCGGCAAGATCAACACCAATTTGAATGTCGATAGCCTCGGGCAGCGCAATGTTCGTCCCACCATTCAGATCGGCAGGTGCCACAGCCCTGCCCCTCACATCAACGCCAGGCGTATAGGTGGCATCATTCGTTGAGGCATGTTGCACCAGCCGCTGGCACTCAGATCCACGGACGGTAATGGTGCTGGCATGTGCTGAAGCAATTGCGAAAGTTGCATTAATTACTAATACAGCAA
The DNA here is from genome assembly GCA_031362385.1 of Alphaproteobacteria bacterium. Lineage (GTDB taxonomy): Bacteria > Pseudomonadota > Alphaproteobacteria > Rhodospirillales > Rhodospirillaceae. The sequence continues at coordinate 1,829 of JANLSL010000320.1, forward strand.
AAGACAATCGCAGCATCTTTGCCTCCTATTGCAGGGCTTTCAGAGTATCTTGTTTAATTTTCCGACGTTCTTCGACCGGCGCACGGAACTCGAAATTGATCGCAGCATTTTCCCACGATCCGTACATGGGATTGGGAAACATGATCCAGTCTCTGCCCCATCGCTTTAATTCACGCGCGACTAACGCCCTGCGTTCCGGCGACAACATGCGTTGTGTGGAAACAAAATCATTAAAATCGTCGCCTAAAAGTAACAGAACACGGTGCGTTTCAGCCACGGCTGCACGCCGCGTCGCCTTGTCGTTCTTCCACTCGGGCTTTTCACGTTCTAATAATACGGTATCGAAGTTCTCAGGAAGCTTTGCCCCGATGGCCGCAAGGTTCTTGCGGGTCGCAGCTTCTTTTTCGGCGTTGCGGTTGGTGATATAAAAAATGGTCACCCCCTTTGACTGCGCATAGGCAATAAATTCGACCGCGCCCGGCAACGGCTTGGCATTTGCTTCTTCAACCCATTGGGTCATCAGGTCGGCGGG
>JANLSL010000345.1:0-1576 GCA_031362385.1 Alphaproteobacteria bacterium
TGGCAACAAAGTGAGTTTACCCACGCGCATTATTGTCGAGCGCAGCCCCGGTGAAACGCGCGCAGCCCTGCTTGCCGATGATGAAGTTATTGAAGTGGTTCATATCCGCGATGCGCAAGCACAACCAGGTGCGGTTTATGCAGCGCGCATCGGCGAGCGCGTTCCTGCATCAAAGGATGTCTTTGTCGATATTGGCCTCGGTCCCCACGGTGTGCTTGAAGCAAAAAATGCAACGCTGGCAGGCGGCCTGTGGGTTGCGGTTGAGGTGGTGACCCCGGCGCGCGCCGATAAAGGGCATAAGGTGGCGCTTTCAAAGCATGCCCTGCCGTCAGACATTAAAGCCCCAGGCCTTATCACAGCAGCGCCCGATCCTGTTGTTGCGTGGTGTGCGACGTACAGCGATACTATTACCGAAGTGAATGTTGCGCCGCGCGCCCAAGCCCAAAAACTAAGCGCTGCGTTAGGCCAACAAAACAATCTCATTGTGGTTTCGCCCTCAGGCTCAAACTTTGAAGAATGTGAGGACGCTGTTCAATCAGCGCTTGATCCTGAAGTCGCTTTACCCAGCGGTGGGCGATTAACGATTGATCACACCAAGGCGTTGATCGCTATTGATATCGACAGCGGCTCAACTTCGGTTGAGGTGGCCAACACGGAAGCAATGGCCGCCATCGCCCAGCACATCCGTTTGCGCAATTTGGCGGGGCACATTGTGGTCGATCTGATCCCGACGCGCGCGCGCAGTCGCTTTCTTAAAATGTTGACTGAGGCCTGCGCCGATGACCCAGCCAAAGTTCAAGTGATGGGCCTAACACCCTCGGGTATGATTGACATCGTACGCCCGCGCACGCGGCCCTCATTAGCTGAGACGCTTTGTGATTCTTCGCTGGTTCATCGCAGCGCCGAGACGCTTGCATATCAGGCACTGCGACTCGCGTGCCGCGAACTTGCCGCACGGCGCACCGCAGCCATCACACTGCATGTGCCCTCAAGCGTGGCTGTAGTGCTGAACGAGCACTTAGCCCCAGCTCTGGCCGAAGCGCGGGCGATGGCCAGTGGTGACATTAAGATCAGCCCCCACGCAGATTTTACGCGCACCCGTGTCGAGGTCTCTTGACCTGGGCTCCAGTCGCGCGATGATATTTAGGTATGGAAAAGCCACCACCCCCTGAATCAACGGTTCGCCCGCTGGGTGTGCGCGTTAGCGCGCCCAAGTGTGTGCGTTGCGCCAAACCGGTCGAGGCGCGGTTTCGCCCGTTCTGTTCCCAGCGCTGTGCCGATATTGACTTGGGCGCCTGGGTGACGGGCAGCTACCGTGTGCCCACCACCGAGGGACCAGGCGAGTCCGACCCCGCCGATGGCCTGCGCCCGCAGCCGCCACCCGAGAACGACTAACCAACAACGCCTGGTCCAACAGCCCAAAAGTGCATTTTGACCAACAGGTTAGAGCCTGTCCCAGGCGTCTGGACAGGGCTTGGGCGGGCGTCTATAAAGCGCGCCTCTTTGGCAGTAGCCCCCAAAATGCCCAGGTAGCTCAGCTGGTAGAGCAACGGACTGAAAATCCGTGTGTCGGCGG
>JANLSL010000399.1:0-2113 GCA_031362385.1 Alphaproteobacteria bacterium
TCTACGGCTGTGGGCCATATAAAGCCATCAGCGATGGGCGTGACTTCCATGGTTTCCAAATTCAGACGAATGACCCGGCCTAAATCTGCCTGAGGCCCATACAAATTGCCGTCACCTGGAATCACAAAACCATTCAAGCCAGCCGTTTTATCCCACACCTTTTTGGGTGGGGCCTTGGTGGTAAAATCGTAAAGCCACAGCGTATTGTTGCCGCCGCCAGTTTGGGTGAAATACAAACGTCCATCAGGTGCGAAACCCACTGTGTTGACGTTGGGCAGTTGCGTGGCAATCACGCGCGGCTCACCGCCCGGCGATTGCGCATAAAGTTTTCCAACCCCAACGCCGGTCCACACCATCGTGCCCGCAAACGGGGTTCCAACGGGCGCAAAGGCCACACCATCAGCCATGCCCAGCGGCGCGCCAACAAAGGGCCGGTGACTTCCTGTGGCCACATCGATGCGATGTACAGTGGCCCCCATAATATCGCCTGCATACAGCGCGCCATCGGGGCCGAAGGCCAAGCCATGCACACCGTGAAATGGGCCAGCAGGCACAACAACGCGCGCCTTATATCCGGCCTCGGCACCGCCCGCGAGGGAACCCACAAGTCCTAGGGTCAGTAAAAAAATCCGCGTGTTCATCGGCCAGTCCATTATTTCTGTGGCGTGAATTTAAGAACGCTATTGTCCATATCGCAGGTGATATAAATCGCACCCTGTGCATCAGATGCGACACCCGTTGGCAAATACACCGGCCCTGGGGCACGTGTGAAGTGCGCACCGATATACAAATGATCTGCAATAACCGCACGGGTGTTCGTCGTTGTATCAAGCAGCGTTAATTGTTTTGCGCCCACTTCAGCAACGGCAATTCTGCCGTCAGGCAATACCGTCAATCCTTCGGGCTGGGCTAAATCAGCTGCGATTATTTCTTTGGTGCCGGTTTTGGTGTTGATGCGGCTGATGGTGCCCGTGGTTGCTTCACCCACGATCAAGTTGCCCGCCTTATCCAGGGCCAATCCAACCGGCCCGTGCAAACCAGAGGTAACCACACTGCGATCAGGTTGCGCACCCGGTTTTATGCTTAAAATTTCACCGCTGCCATAGTCAGTAACAAAAATTCCGCCGCTCTCAGGTGCCACAACATTCATCAGGGCTTTGAAGCCACCCATCGTGCTGAGCGTGCGATTGGTGGCGCGGTCAACGATGGTGAGTGTGGGGCGGCGCGCATTAACCAGAACAAACACTTTTTCAGTGACAGCAATATCAGAAGAAGCCGCTAATCCCAACTCGAACGGCAACATCTCAATGCTGCCGGTTGCGAGATCGACAAACCTGTACCCATACGCATCACTGAGAACAAGCGCTGGTTTTCCATTGCGCTGAATGACGGCAAGGCCACCGCCCGCCGAGATCTTGCCCTCAACAAGTGGTCGTTGCTGACCTGTGTTGGGATTAACTGCAATAATGCTGCTGTCTGATGGGCGCGAGACATAAATAGTATCGTCTGGCCCAATCGCCAAATTATCCAGCGGCGGTGTCACGGTGGTAATGCGTTTGGTCTCACCCGTCTCGGGGTTGACGTGGCTTACTTTGCCTGTGGACCAATCAAGTGTCACGAGCCCGCCGTGCGCGTCGCGCTTCACACTCACTGGCATCCCCAGGCCCTCAGCGATAATTTTAAGCGCGCCGGTGTTAATGTTGACGCGGCCAATCGCACCTTTGTCGGCCAGCGGTACATAAAGCCCCGCCTTGTCGCCCTTGCCGCCGTCTTCCTCAAAGGCGTTGATCCCCCCTAAGTCAGTGGCCACGATGCGCTGCGGCTTTTTACCCGCCAAATCCACTTCGATTAACGAGTCTGGCTTGGCCATTTGCCCAGTGAATAAACGCCCTTCGCTGGTTACGGTGACGGGGTTCACCATCGGTAAATTTTTAGCCAACACCTCGATCGTGCCATTAGGCCGCAGTGTGCGCAGCTCGCCTGCGATCAGTGCGGTCCATACCAAACTTCCATCAGGGGCCATAAAAACGTCGTCAGACTCGCCCTCCGGCGCACCCACGACCTGTTCAAGCGCAGCTGTCTTCACGTCAATGCGGTAAACCCCTGGGCCCAG
>JANLSL010000459.1:0-5678 GCA_031362385.1 Alphaproteobacteria bacterium
CACACGGTAACGGGCCTCAGGCAGGACTTCGGTAATAATGCCTTCAAACTCAAGCAACTCTTCTTTTGCCATGTCGGCTCCATGAAAACGCAAGCCAAGAGGCTTGCGTTAAGAGAAAGCAAAGGGGTCACGCACCAGGCTTATCGATTGCCTGCGCGCCACACAACGGCCCTTGGCTCATCACAAATTGAAGGAGTGGTTATAGCCAGGATAGGGCTTTTTTGCACGGCTTTTGTGGGGCTGGTAGGCCTCAAACACAGCCTTTTCGGCAGGTTTGAGTGGGTATTTTGGCCAAAGCGAGCATGGCAAAACTTATCTCGCCACCCTCGATTTATGGAGTACAGGATGATGAGTCGATATCCACATCGACATCGCTCTTGTTGCTCCTCATTGGACGCACTAATATTCCCAATTAGACGATCTTATATTCCCGTATAGACGAGACTGACCGCAGCCTGGCTTGCGGAGGAAGCGCCTGATGTATCCGAGACAAATTGAATCCCGGCTGCGCGGAGCCTTGCGCGACACGCCCGTCGTTTGCCTGAGCGGACCGCGTCAGGCGGGAAAGTCGACGCTGGCGAAAAAAGTGGCGGGCAAATCATGGCCATATTTAACATTGGACGATGCAACAGTTCTGAATGCGGCGCGAAGCGACCCCAACGGCTTTATCAAGAACCTGGATAAAGTTGTCATTGATGAGATTCAACGTGCGCCAGAGGTGCTGATCGCGATCAAGAAGTCGGTCGACGAGGACCGTCGCCCAGGTCGATTTTTAATCACCGGATCAGCAAATGTGCTGACCATTCCGCGGGTGAAGGAATCATTGGCCGGCCGAATGGAAATTATTCCACTTTATCCATTATCACGCTCGGAAATACTCGGGCGAAGCACCACGGCTTTTCTCACCGATCTTTTCAAGGGTCGGGTTGTCAAACCCACCAAGACAGTTGACGGCGAAGAGATGATGGAACTCGTGCTCGCAGGTGGTTTTCCCGATGCGATAAAAAGACCCACCGAGAAGCGTCGACGCGATTGGTGTCACGCATATCTCGATGCTATCGCTGAGCGAGACATCAAAGATATCGCGCGCGTTGATAAAATAACCAACGTTCGCAAGCTGATCGAAGTTCTTGCCCACCATTCCGCTCAGCTCGTCAACTTTACGACGATTGGTAGTTCGCTGGGCTTGGATCATAAGACAGCGGCCCGCTATATCAATCTTCTCGAAAGCATGTTTCTTGTTCAAACGGTGCAGCCTTGGTTCAGAAATCATTTGAAGCGTTTAATCAAGACGCCAAAACTACATTTCATTGATGCAGGACTTCTTGCCGTTGGGCGGGGGCAGACATCGGCTGCGCTGAAAAAAGATCGAGCAACATGGGGCCCACTTCTCGAGAGCTTTGTTTATGCAGAACTGCTCAAGCAATCATCTTGGGCTGAGGAGCATCATTCAATCTTTCACTACCGTGACAAAGATCAGGCTGAGGTCGATTTTGTCATCGAGAATGCCTCCCGTGATGTCGTCGGAGTCGAAGTCAAAGCTGCTGCAACCGTTCGCTCGGCAGATTTCAATGGGTTACGTCGACTCAAAGCAGCAGTTGGCAACAAGCAATTTAAAATCGGACTCGTTCTGTATGACGGCGATCAAATATTACCGTTTGAGCCAGGGCTGTGGGCCGCGCCGATCGCTACGCTGTGGAACTAACCTAAATTCTGCCCCACAGCAAAAAGGGCGGAGGTTGCCCCCCGCCCCTCGCCCGTTCTGAGGTGAACCTCAGAGATTAGAATTTGTACTTGGCTTCGATGCCCCACTGGCGGCCCGGCGCTGGGTAGCCCAAGGCATTGCCAACTGAGAACGGATCGGTCACCGGCACGCCTGCCCCTGGAAGTGCCGCAGCCGGTGGTGTCAGCGATGCTGAGGTAAACTGCACAATGTTGTGGAAGTACTTTTTGTTGCCCAGGTTTTTGCCATACAGCGAAATATCAAACGCTTCGCTTTCCGGTGACCAGCTCAGGCGGCTATCCAACAACGTGTAGCTTTTCTGGCTGGCGTTGGGGTCGTTGGCGGCGTTGAAGAAGATGCGGTCGGTATAGCTGACCTGCCCAAACAACGTCAGCGTTCCGTTGCTGGCCATGTCTGCGCGCCACACAACGGCCCTTGGCTCATCACAAATTGAAGGGGTGGTTATAGCCAGGATAGGGCTTTTTTGCACGGCTTTTGTGGGGCTCGCAGGACCGAAAAACCAAAGCTTTGTGCCTTTTTCGCTTCCCCTCGCCCACGCGAAGCGTAGGGAGAGGGCCGGTGTGAGGGGTTATTTCGGTTTGGCGAGGGCTTGGGCGATGCTCTCAATAACACCTTCAATATTATTCAGCACACGATAGCCTGCGGCTTCAAGCTTTGTGGTGCGCCCCTCGTCGGCGCTTTGCCGTGCATCGTGCTGACCGCCATCGATTTCAACAATGAGCTTTGCCTCAATTTTCACGCGTGATGCTCTAAAATATGTCAAGGTTGACGCCGGAGCATCGCTGGCTTTAACGCCCATCACCCCCACATACTCCTCGTTTACCGCAATGCCCTGCTTGGAATTTACTGACAAGTTGGCGTACATCGTCGCTATAGCCAGACCAATCTTTGACATTGCACACGTACTCGGTGTGGTTCTTCAAGCTTTCCAAAAACACCGGCTCCCAATCAGGATCGGCAGTGATCGCCTGCTCGGCGGTGTAGAGAAGATACTCAACGTAGGTTTCATATGCCGCTTCTTGTGGCGTCCCGATCAACGTACAATAATTTGGGCTAGAGAATTCAGGGCGATTGATCGAAAGATTGAGATATTCGCGATAAATGTCACGCGCCGATTGTTCGTGCTGCAACCGCGCAGACGCATCTATCTGCATTTTGACGCCAACGAGTGCGCCAAGCGCGATAAGCACCGTCAGAATAGCGCTCAGTGCCTGAATGGCACCAGCATGCTTACCGATTGCCAGAATCAGCGATTTCACAGCTGGCCCGTCACCGGCTGTTGCTGCGTTGCGCAGTGAATACCGCCCCCCACTTCGCCGATTGGATCGACGTCAAGCGAAACGATTTCGCGTCCAGGATAGAGTTCTGCCAAAATGGCCTGGGCTATTTCGTCGGTCCGATCATCGCCAAACTGAGCGCCGATAACCGCGCCATTGCAGACGTAGTAATTCACATAGCTGGCGACGAAATCGGCGTGACGTGAGCGCGTGCTAACTGCTTCGGGCATAACTATGATTTCTAGCTTGCGTCCTTGCGCATCGCTTTGCCGTTTAAGAATATCATAGGTTTCATAGGCAGCGCGTGAGAAGGGGTCACCGTCTGTCACGCGGTCGGGTAATTGGATCAACACCTTACCAGGGCCGACGAAACGGGCGAGCGCATCGATATGATAATCGGTTATGTCTTTGCCTTTGACACCCGGTGTCCAGATCATTTTCTTGCCGCCTAATGCGGAGATTAGCTGGGCGCCAATTTGATCTTGTGTGCCGTGGTTGCGATTAGGATTAACCCAGCAACTTGCCGTTGCCAACAAGGTGCCAGCGCCATCATGTTCAACGCCGCCGCCTTCGCCGACCAGGCCCGTATCAAGTAGCGGCACATCGAGCCAGGTCGCTACCCGTTCCGCGATGCGCGCATCATGATTGTGGACTTGCTTGTTACCCCAGCCATTGAACTGAAGATGCGCCACAGCAAGCTCGCCCTCACTATTCTTGACAAAGGTTGGCCCGGCGTCGCGGCACCATAGGTCTTCGGTCGGGATGTCCCAGATTTCGACATTCTTACTGAGGTGCGCCCGAGCTTCGTCGGCATCGTCGCTACCCACCAGCATCACCACGGGTTCGAATTGTACAATGGTATTAGCGATGAGGGCGATCCGATCTTGCACACCTAACAGCACAAGACGATCATACACATCTAAGCTAACCGGCCATTGCATAAAGGTGCGCTCGTGAGGTGTGGTTTCGAGCGGCATTTCGTAACCCGATTTTATATCTGCCGGTCTGCTCAAAGCGTCACCGCCAACCGACACGCCGCCCAGAATGGCGGCGCTGCTGATAAGACCACAACCCGCAAATGTTCGTCGATCAAACTGCCTCTGATTCATGGACAGGCCTCTATGTAACCGTCCCTAGAACTGCCTTACAATTGACTGCTTGTCCATTGCTTCTGGACTTGCCCGGATTTAGAGCGTCGTGCGAAAAAGTGGATCCCGGTTTTCCGCAAAAAACGACGCGACCAACAATAAGTTAGAGCGAGCCGCTTGATTCCGATAAAACGCTGCTTGCTCTAATTAAGCCGCGTCACGATTCGAGCGGCGCATAGGGCGTTCACCGCCTTGATTGCGTGATTGGTTATCATTGCGGCCTTCAGGGCGGCCTTCGGTGCGCGGGCCACGGGGTTTATTGCCAAACGGTTTGCCGAAGGGCTTGCCGCCGTGCTTTTTCGGGCCACGATTTTCGCCATGTGGTCGATCACCGTGTGGGCGTTCACCGTGGGGCCGATCACCTTGCGGCGCAGTGTTGGGTTTACGCCCACCACCGAAATAGCGTTCGGCATGTGACAGGTTCGCTTCAGCACGATTGCGCGGCTCGGAATGGGTTTCGACTTCGCGGTTTTCATGGCGTTCAACCGGGGCGCGGTGTTCATTATTGTGACGGGGCCGATCCCCGTGGGGGCGATCACCAAACTTGCGTTCACCGTGTGGCTTACGATCACCATGTGGTGCGCGTTCGCCTTGGCTGCGGTTGCCACCGCCACGCCCCGAACGCTCGCCCGGTGTAGAGGGGTTACGACCACCACGACCACGGCCGCGTTCGCCGCGGTTTTCGGTGGCCTCACCACCACCACCCGTGAACGAATGATCGGTTGGCGTGAGTGAGGTTTTTGCAAAGCGCTCAATATCGCGCAAGTAACTGCGCTCTGTTTTATCGCAGAACGACAATGCAATGCCCGCGGCACCGGCACGCGCCGTGCGGCCAATGCGGTGCACGTAGCTTTCAGGGATGTTGGGCAGTTCATAATTTATAACATGGCTGATGTCGGAAACGTGAATACCGCGCGCGGCAATGTCGGTGGCCACCAGCACCCGCACATGGCCTTTTTTGAAACTCTCCAAGGCCTTTTGACGGGCATTTTGCGATTTGTTGCCGTGCAGGGCATCAGTGGTAATACCAGCTGCCGCAATGTAATCAGACACGCGGTTGGCAACGTGCTTGGTGCGGGTGAACACCACAACCCGCGTGAGGGCCGGGTCTTGCAGCAGCGCGACCAACAACGGGCGCTTTTGGTTGCCTTCAACAAAGAACACTTTTTGCTCAATACGATCAACCGTCACAACGGCGGGTGACACTTCAACGCGCACCGGGTCGCGCAACAATTTCGCGGCCAAGTGGGCGATCTCTTTGGGCATGGTGGCCGAGAACAACAGCGATTGACGTTCAACCGGAATCATCGCCACGATTTTATTGATGTCGCGGATGAAGCCCATGTCGAGCATCCGATCAGCTTCATCAAGCACGAAGGTTCTCACATTTGCTAATGTAATGTGACGGCGCTGCAGCAGATCAAGCAACCGTCCAGGTGTGGCAATCAACACATCAACCCCGCCCAGCATGGCTTTGATTTGATGCATTTCACTCACCCCGCCAAACAC
>JANLSL010000471.1:0-2816 GCA_031362385.1 Alphaproteobacteria bacterium
GTTATTCTTGGGCGAAGTATTCACCGCGCTTGAGATTGAACCTGACCTGCCTGAGTCTGATCACTGTGGGGCTTGTCACAAGTGTCTGGATGTGTGCCCCACCAATGCATTTATCGATGCTTATAAAATTGATGCCCGGCGCTGTATTTCGTATCTGACCATCGAGCATAAGGGCCACATCCCGCGCGAATTGCGGTCGTTGATGGGTAATCGTATTTATGGGTGCGATGATTGTTTGGCGGTGTGTCCGTGGAACAAATTTGCGCACGTTGCAACCGAGCCACATTTGATGCCGCGCGCAGAACTGGTCGCGCCGCGCTTAGCCATGTTGGTGGCGCTTGATGATGCTGCTTTCCGGGCCCTGTTCACGGCCTCACCGATCAAACGCATTGGCCGTGCGCGGTTTGTGCGCAATGTGCTGATTGCCATTGGCAATAGTAAAAAGCCCGAACTTGCGGCGTGTGCAGAGAATGTATTGGCAGATGACTCAAGCTTGGTACGCGGCGCAGCAGTTTGGGCGTTAAGAAAATTAGTATCGCCCGCAGGCTATGCAAGGTTGGCTGCTCAGCATCAAACTCATGAGGCGGACGCTGACGTCAAAGCCGAATGGCAGCACGAAATATAGAGCATCGCGTCGAAAAGTGGCCTTCTCTAGGTGCGGTCTTTGGCGAGCTTATCCAGACGCGCCTGCATGGCATCAAGTTGTGACTTCAGGCTGTCTAAATTGTCGCTGCTCGGTGGCGGTGCCGCGCCAGTGCCACTGCTTGGCTTTGATTGGTTCGCAAAGGGGTTAAACATCTTCATGGCGTTTTCAAACAGCGCTAAGTTTTGTTTGCCCATTTCTTCCATGCGTTGCATTGGCAGTAAGCCCTTGAATGCATTTTGCATCAGGCCGCGCATTTGGTGTTCGTTTTGCGAGAACGAATCCATACTTTGTTCAAGGTAGCGGGGCAAAACGCCACCCAGCGAGTCGCCGTAAAATCCAATCACTTGGCGCAGGAATTTGATGGGCAACAAAGACTGCCCTTTGCCTTCTTGCTCAACAATAATTTGCGTCAGCACCGAACGTGTAATGTCTTCACTGGTTTTGGCATCGGTCACGACAAAATCGATGTTGTCACGCACCATGGCGGCCAAATCTTCCAGCGTGACGTAGCTGGACGTTGATGTGTTGTAGAGGCGCCGGTTGGCGTATTTCTTGATGTTGATGGCGGTGCTTTTGTCGCCGCTTGCAGATTGTTCAGCCATACGGGTCCTCGTCAGTCGGGTTCAAAAGTCTCTGATACGGAAATTGTGCTCTGCACAACGAACTCTGTCAAAGCCTTGGTTTTAGCCTTTCAAAGCATGGATGCGCTGCCAAAGTGCGCGACGAAACGGCGCTGGCTGGGTATAGTAGTCCGATGACATCAAACCCACCTGAATATGATGCCTTGGCCAAGCGCTACCTCGACCTTTGGCAGCAAGAAATGGCTAAAATGGCACAAGATCCCAGTGCGGCAGGGGCGTGGGCCAATCTGTTTCAGGGTATGATGCAGAATGCAGCGGCAATGACCTCGGGCCTGAATAATGGATTCACCTCACCCACCCATGCGACTCGAGACACATCCGGGCCCCCGCCTCGGACCGCGCCCGTTGGCGCTTCATCTGGCGACGGAGGGCTGGCTGCTGCAGATGTCCTTCGCCGGATTGATGCCCGGCTTGGAGAAATCGAACAGCGCCTCGCTGCTCTCGAAACCCATCCGCCAGCTCGCCGCCGAACGCGCGCACCAAAACCCTGAGACCTTCACACAAGACTGGCAAACCGATCTCGATGTTGTTGCATTTGTCGAGGCGCTGAGGCGTGAAGCCAAGGCGCGCATGGACCAGCTCGTTGCCGGGGTCACGCAATACCAAACGCACACCTTCAAGCGCAAACGCGCTGCACCCGCACCCATATGGTCAAGCGGTGCAGCAACGTTACGCGATTACGGCGGGCCCGCCGATGCACCCGCCGTTGTTTTCGTACCCTCGCTTGTTAACCGCGCCTACATTCTTGATCTCGCCGAAGATCGCAGCTTGCTGGCAGCTACGGCCATGTCTGGTTTGCGCACGTTTTTATTGGACTGGGGTGAGCCCGGTGAAGCTGAGCGCAACTTTGGAATGGATGATTACGTCACACGCATCATGATTCCAGCGCTGGAAAAAGTCGCGACGATGACAAAATCCAAGCCGCGCTTGGCGGGCTATTGCATGGGCGGCACGCTATCAACGGCCCTCGCTGTGCTACGCCCTGACTTGATCTCAGGGTTGGCATTGCTCGCAGCACCGTGGGACTTTCATGCCGAAAGTGCTGCCTCGCGCAATTTTCTCAGCACCTTTCGCCCTATCATCGAGAGCATGATCACAGCGCAGAGCTGCGCGTCGGTGGATTTTTTACAAGCCATGTTCGCCTCGCTTGACCCCACGCTCGTGGGCCGCAAGTTTCGCGGGTTTGCGGCGCGTGACATGAGCACCGATGCCGCGCACAGATTTGTTGAACTGGAAGACTGGTTAAACGACGGCGTGCCGCTGGTGGAAAACGTCGCGCGGCAATGTTTGTTTGGCTGGTACGAACAGAATCAAACGCTCAAAAATGTGTGGTCGGTGGCGGGGCAAACAATCGACCCGCGCAAAATTTCTGCGCCAACGCTGGCTGTCATTCCCTCGCATGATCGGATTGTTCCGCCCGACTCGGCCAAAGCCTTGGCGGCCCTCATACCCCACTGCACGACAATGACTGTTGGCCTTGGGCATATCGGCATGATGGCGGGCACGAGTGCGGCGGAACTGCTTTACGC
>JANLSL010000490.1:0-2826 GCA_031362385.1 Alphaproteobacteria bacterium
TAACGCGCCGATAATTTCAACTGCACCAACTTTTTTCAGCGCCGTGATATCCTCGGGGCCAATGACATGACCTTTTTTCAGCGTGAGTCCATCACGCCTGAACGTATGGGCAAGAATAACGCCTTCTGACTCAGGTATGGGAAATGAAGCGAATTTCATGGCTAGTTACTTTTTCGCATCAGCACGCAGCACCTCAATCACCTGTGCCACGATCGACACGGCAATTTCGGCTGGAGATATCGCATGTATATCAAGTCCGACGGGGCCGCGAATGCGCGCCAGATCGGCGGTAGTGAAACCTTCATCACGCAAACGCAGCGCCCTCTTATCGTGGGTTTTACGGCTGCCCAGTGCGCCGATGTAAAACGCTGGCGAACGCAAGGCTGCGGCCAACGCGGGATCGTCCAACTTCGGATCGTGCGTGAGTGTCACAACTGCTGTGCGCGAGTCAGGTTTAGCTTTTTTCATGCCGACATCGGGCCATTCTTCAATGGCTGTCGCGCCCGCAAGTTTGCCAGCCGTTAAAAATGCGCTCCGCGGATCAATGACGATAGCTTCAAAGCCAGCAATTTGCGCCAATGGCACCAGCGACTGCGCAATATGAACCGCGCCCACGATGATCATGCGCGGCGCTGGGCTGTAGACACGCACAAATAAAGACGTATCGCCAATCATGCTCGACTTATCAGCAGCAATCAGTCGGTTGATCTGGGCCGTCGTGTCGGACGTCAGATGAAGGGTACCCGCAACGCTCACGCCGCCAACGATTGCTTGTGCACCGTTCGAGGTATCAGTCACCAGTGCACACGGCGCTTTGGCTGCAATGTGCGCTTGAAGTTCAGAGAGAAGCTTAGAATTCATTCCACCGCTTCCACAAACACGCGCACTTTGCCACCACACGCCAAGCCCACTTCCCAGGCCATGTCATTGGTGACTCCAAATTCCAGCGTTTTGGATTGACCCGTGGCCATAACCTCGCGCGCAGCATCAACCACCGCGCCCTCAATACAACCACCAGAGACCGAGCCAACAAAATCACCCAGGGCATTAATCGCCATGTGGCTGCCCGCAGGGCGCGGCGATGAACCCCAGGTTTGCACCACGGTCGCCAAGGCGGCCTTTTGTCCGGCATTACGCCAGGTGGCAATGTGGTGAAGGGCTTGAGTGTCGGACATTCAAATTCCTCAGTACGATGTGACGTAACTTAAGGAACTACGGCGAACGCAGCAACCATGTGGGAATAGATATTATTACTCGACTTATAGTCTCGTTAGTCCGAACATTACCCCCCGAGGACGACCACCCATCCCACGAGGTCTTTAATGCCAACGCATACCATCACCCGGCGCACTGCGCTGACTGTAGCTGGCGCCGCTGCGGGAAGTGCGGGCATGACTTCGCCCAGCTTCGCCGCCGACCCCATGGCACCTCCCAAGCCTTTCGACCCCAAAAATCCTGAGCACAATCTCATTGCCTTTGCCAAAATCATGGCCGGGCTTGATGGTTCGCCGGTGTGGTCGTGGTCGCATGGCCGCGTGTTTGGCATCACCAAAGAAAACGAACTCAGCACCCCCTTGATGGATTACGTGGCAGGCCAACTCAATCAAGTGCGCCGCCTCAAAGACGGGTCATACCAACGCGGCTATCGTGGCTTGATCATGTTCACCAATCTCGACAGCGACCGCGTGATTGATGAATGGAAAAACCCCATCACTGGCGAAACCAATAAGGTGACTCATTTCAAAACCTCGGGCGGGTCTTCGGTCTACACGACCAATGGCCCCTACTCGCTGGGCGGCATCAATGCCAAAGCGCCGTCGCTGGATGACAAACCATTTCTGTTGGGCTGGAGCATTGCCGGTGATGACGCATGGTGCACTTATGATGAGCGCGTCGATTACATCCGCCCCGTCGATGGCGCACACCGCGTCGACAATGCCGTCAACCGATACCATGTGAAGCTGTCGCAGCTCACCGACCCCAAGCAGCCCACCTGTGACGCTGAAACCATGTGGTCCACCGAGATCAATTGGTTCACCTGGATGAACATGGGCGCACGGCCTGGCCACATTATGTGGGCGGGCATGGGGCGGCATTATCGCTCGCTCAAAGACTATCCGACGTCGACGTTGGAACAGGGCGAGGCAAAATTCCCTGGTTTTCTGACCAAGACCATCGACTGGAGCGAATTCAAACTGCGCGATCCGTCTTTAGCCCCCACCTAGTTAGGAGCCCACCATGAATACGATGGCCCCCGCACGTCGCAGCCTATTGCTGGGCGCTGCTGCCTTCGCAGCGCTGCCCATGGCGGCACAGGCACAACCGAAAAATAAGATGCTCGATCTCACCAAGCCTGAAGATAACGTCACCGCTTACGTCAAAATGACCGGCACCTTGGCCAAGGCAACAACCTATTTGCAATACAGCGGCGAGATTTTTTCTCTGATGCCGAACGAAGTGCAGCGGCGGATATTAAAGCTCAAAGGCCTTATTAGAATTCAATGGACCCCGCACGGCGATGGGACCTACAGCCATATCAATTACGACCACGGGCTTTTTTGTGATAGCGAAACGGGTGCCGTCATCGACACCTGGAAAAACCCTTACACCAGCGAAACCAACCGGCCTCTGCACTACAAGTCTGGCCCCTTTGAGGAGACGGTTGGGCCGCGCAAGGCCGATGGAACGCCGTTTGTTCTGCCGTGGGATGTGTCGGGCGACGATGTGCGCCTGACCGAAACCAGTTGGGGCGAGCGCGATAACTGGTTGCAGCCGAAGGATTGGCCGCGCGCCTCAACCGGCGAGAAAGCGCAGATGACGACCTCA
>JANLSL010000514.1:0-5514 GCA_031362385.1 Alphaproteobacteria bacterium
CTCGCCCCCTGCTTAGGGGAGAGGGTCGGGGTGAGGGGTCGCTCAGACAGCAACTTATGAATGCTTGTAAAATAAATTTCGGATCTAACTCCGCTGAGTTTCATAGAATGAAAACTGAATTTGAGGTTCACAATGCTCACACGACGCACCATGACAACGGCAAGCCTAGTGTCTTTCGCCAGCGCCATGGCCCAAGGCCGCTCCGCAAATGCCGCCGACATTAAAGTGCCTTGGACCTCGCAGGGCGATGTCAAAGTCGGTGCAGGAAAAATGCATTGGGCTTCGATTGGCAGCGGCGAACCCATTGTACTTCTACCAAAGCTTGGGGGGTGGATTGCCGATTGGCGGCATGTCGCACCAATCTTGGCCCAAAAATACCGGGTGATCGTCATCGACAATCCGGGGCATGGCGGCTCGACCCTGAATGGGCCAGCGCCCTATTGGCTCAACGTCCCCGAATCAGCGGCCATGCTGATGTCGACGTTAGATGAACTGGGAATAGGCAAATGCGCGCTAGGCGGAAATTCGCTCGGCGGTTGTATTGCAACCGTCGCAGCAGGTCTATGGCCGGACAAGTTTTCAAAACTCATCTTACTCAGTGTTGCGCTGGGCGGCGTTCGCACCCGCGCGGAACTTGAAGAAGGCGATAAAACCACTGCAAGAAATTATGATGCCGAAAGCCGACCTTTGCCGCGCCCCTTCGAAGAAACGGCAAAGTCATTTGGCATCAAAGATAGGTCAATTAACGATGAAATGAACGCCAGCCGCACCAAGGCTGGCGCATGGGTCCGCGCATCCGAGCGCGGTGTGGGCCATGCAGGCATTGCTGACTACTTGCCGCGCATAACAGCCTCAACATTGCTGATGTACGGCAAGCTGGGCGGGTACATACAATTTGAAGCTGTGGGGCTGGCAAAAACCCCAAACGTCAAATCGGTACATATTCCTGATGCCAGTTCATTCACTCACCAAGACCAGCCCAAAGAAACAGCTCGGCTGATGATGGAGTTTTTGGCGTCTTAGGACCCTTTTGGAGGCGCGGTGTGGCCCAACCGCCACACTTTTTCTCGACCTATCGCGACAATAAGTCCACACTGCGAACCCATAGGGAATCGTAAGTTTACAGAACCGCCGCGCCAAATCACTGTTGCCTTAAGGACCTGAAGTAGTGGTGCCTTGCATGCAGCGTAAAGATGTATGCGCAGCGTTTATGGGGGAAAGTTATGTCAAAAAATATCAAATCTGCACTTCTGGTAACGACCATGTTGGTGATGGGTGCCGGAGATGCCTTCGCACAAATTGAAGAAATTGTGGTAACCACCCGCAAACGTGAGGAAAACCTGCAACAGGTTCCGATCACAGTCACGGCCTTCACAGCAGACATGATCCAACGCCAAGGCATTCGCACAATTGGCGATGTCGCCAAGTTCACCCCGGGCCTGAGCTTTGACAAAGGCTTTGCCCCGCAAGATACGCGCCCGAATATTCGCGGCCTGCCCACCACGCGCGGACGTCCCCCCATCGGCATTCTCTTGGATGGCATCGATATCTCGTCTGAATCAATCGGAACAGCCGGCGGTTCAAGCCTCATGAACCTGAAGCTGGTTGATGTTGAGCGCATTGAAGTTGTTAAAGGACCTCAAAGCGCGCTGTATGGACGTGTCGCATTTGGCGGCGCCATCAACTACATCTCAAAAAAGCCAGCTATGGATAAAATTGAAGGCAGCGTCGATACCGACCTTGGCACCTATGGGCTGCACGAAGTGCGTGGAGCATTCAATGCGCCACTGTCTGACAATATTGCGGTGCGCTTAAACACGATCTATAGCGATTTTAATGGATTTTACAAAAATGAGGTCAGCGGTAACCGCATTGGCGGATGGAAAACGTGGGGCCTCGCAGGCGCACTCCGTCTGAAGCCGACAGACAACGCTGATTTCACGTTGCGCCTTTCATATTCCAGCGACAAATCTGAACCGCGTCCGTCTTACTATTTCGGACAGGCCGTCGCTGGGCGCAACACAACCTTGGCTTTACCTGCAAACGCCGTTGGCGCTGTTTTAGGATTACGGCCACTGGCCGGCGCCCCCGACACCCGCGTCGGGCTACCTGCAACCATCAGGTACCCATCACTCGGCGAAGAAAAGCGTGGCGACAGGGTCCTGCTCAGCGTCGATCCCTTGACGGGCAAGGATTATGAGGGCGGTCGTGTGAAGCCGTTTATTGCTAATTTGATCGGGGATATTGAGATCGGAGATATGACTCTGTCGTCTTGGTCAAGCTACACCAAAGCCAACATCCTAAGCCGCGCAGACGCTGATTTTTATGGCGCAGTACCAACGAATGTTACAAACCCAAGCGCAGGCAACGCTGAACCACTGCCTGCTCTGCAAGTGACAGATTTCAAGACTGATGTTGAGCAAATAAGCCAAGAATTGCGTTTCGGCGATTTAGATGCCGAGAGATTCCGCTGGGCTGTGGGCGGGTTGTTTTGGAAAGAAGATTATAACAGCGTCAACGCGTCGATCTTTATCAGTGGCTTTACGCGCAATCCTCCGATTGGCCCAGCCAATTGGTCAGCTGCACGCGAATTACAACTCCGCGGCCAGCCACCAGGCGACCTCAATGTTCGCAATACAAAGCATACGTCGGCTTATGCCATGGCGGACTTTGATATCACCGACCAGATCGCTATTAGCGGCGAAGCTCGGTATGCCCATGAAAAGTTCAACTACGTCTTCGGACGGGCGATCAATTTGGTCCTGGGTCCGGCGCCAACATTCGCGATTGTACCGTTTGCATATCCGGCCACGGCCAAGTTTACGCCGTCATCAAGCACGAACTTCTTTGCTCCGCGCGTGACCCTCAACTACAAACTGAATGACGACGTGCTCTTCTATGCGTCGGCCTCAAAAGGCGTAAAGCCTGCTGGGTTCTTGAACGTCGGCGTTGTGCTTGATCCCAACGATGCGTTTTATCGCCCTGAAAAACTATGGAACTATGAAGCGGGCTTTAAGTCATCGTGGGCCGACAACACGGTGCGGTTCAATGGTGCCTATTTCCATATGATCTACTCGAATCGCATCAATCAGTTGTTGGTACCCGATAGCCGTAGCCCTCAAGGTGTCAGCAACCTTGTGGTCAACACTGGTCAAGCCAAGGTTGATGGTGGTGAACTTGAGTTGACCCTCGCCCCAGCAAAAGGCCTCACAATTACTGCGGCCTATACTTACCTCGACCCAAGATTTACTGACTCTGAGGTACCAAGCACCAGCGCGCTTGCGGTTGGTGGATCGCAGAACTGCCGCCTCGGGACAGTAGGAACGACGCGTTTGACCGATGTTTGCTTTACCAACACTAATGGAAAGCAACTCGAGCAGTCCGCCAAGCATGCCTTTTCTGGTGGGTTTGACTACACTGTGCCGCTGGCCGGCGATTGGAGCCTCACGTCGGGTCTGTCTACGCAATATCGCTCGAAGCGCTTCCAGTCGCCAGACAACCTGATTTGGTTGCCGAGCTATTGGAACGTCGATGGCCGGATTGGCGCGCAAACTGAAACCTTCACGATCCTGGCTTATGTCGACAATTTGTTTAATGACCGCAAGCCGAAGTCAGCCCAGACTTACGGCGACCCGTACATTGCATTTCCGGTTTCACCGCCAGTGCTGGCCTACACCACCTACGCGGCTGACAAACGCCAAATGGGCATTCGCCTGAGTACCAAGTTCTAATAAGCAGTTCAGCGCTTAAGCAAAACGGCGGTCCTGCAGGGCCGCCGTTTTTGTTTGGGCATTTACCCACCCCTCACCCATCGCTAAGCTTGTAGGCGCGTGGTCCTTTTCCTGGGGTGGATCCTTTGGCTTATCGTCATATCGCGTTATTGGTTGCGTTAGCTGCAAGCTTGTGGTGCGGACAAGTATCCGCAGCTGAGAACAAAGATAAACTTCAAACCGAGATTGAAGCACTCATCAACGACATGGGCGCGCGCTGGGCTGCCAATACCTGGACAACAATTCCGAACGACTTCTGGGACCCCAAAGAGCCCATGCCGATGTACTTGGCTGAAGAACAACCCGGATGGTTGGTGGGCTGGGATCAAGTACGGGAGTATTTCAACCCCAAGAAAGCGGGGTTCATGCAGGCGGCGAACTATGAAGCTTCGAACGTACACGTTCGGCTCATTGCCAATGACTTAGCCGTCGCAACCTGGAATATTTATTGGCAAATGAAGCTGCGCCCAACCGAGGCGATCGGCGAGAAACTGCGTGCCACGGGAATTTTCCGCAAAACAGCGGCGGGCTGGAAGTTTATCCACTACGCCGAAGCACCAAAATCGCCGTCCGTCTATATCCAAGAACTCTATAACGAGCGCACCTCGCCTGAGTTTCGCAAGCGTGTCGAGGACCTGAAAGGCCAACGTCCGTCGCAATAGCCTTGCGAGGTAGAATTCAAAGTTTAGGCTGGATTCACACAACACTGGTCCCACCATCATCAAAAAAAGGCAAGGCGATGACCGACTTGAACGAGCAAACCGACACACTGGGTGCGGCCTTAAGCCGCCGTGGCCTGTTGAAAGTGAGCGCGGCTGGGGCCGCCGCCGCTGGCGGTATAGCCGTAGGAGCGCCCGCTATCGCCAACCTGCTGTTGCATGGGAACTCTACAAGCCAGTATACGATAAGTATGTCGCACAATATCCGGCCCGCCATTACTCCAACTACCAACCGCTGGACCTGAAGGATGCCAAGCGTCATATGGATAGCATCAAGAAATATTAAATGGGCGCGCAATGGGTGAGTGGACAGTTAGCTCTGGCAACAGTGACGATGATGACAATCAACCAAAGAAGAAAACCGTAAAGAAGGTCGTGCCGCGGCGCTCGGTCTTGAAAAAAGTCGGGCTCACGGTTGGTGGTCTTTCCGGCGTGGTTGTTGCCGGAATCGGAGCACAAACGTATCAAACCGGCGCCCTGAATGCGTTTGATGAAGGCCCAGGGTTTGAACCGCTCAAAGCGTGGCAAGCACAGCTGCGCGGGAAATCAGGGTCACCTAAAACGGCTCCTGATGGTCTGGCCGGAAGCCCAAAAGGTTTGATTGCGGCAGGGTTGTTGGCTGCGAGCCCGCATAATTCTCAGCCGTGGAAGTTTGTTGTTCGAGATCGGGTAATTGAGGTCATGGCTGACGAGCGCCGCACCCTTGGCGCTATTGACCCGCACCTGCGTGAGATGACCATCGGGCTTGGCTGTTGCATCGAGAACATGGTGATCGGTGCCAGCGCTGTTGGTATCAATCCGCTGCTGAATGTGTTGCCTGATGGCCCCGACAGCAAAGTCATTGCGCGATTGACGATCTATGACAGTGCTACCAAGCCAACCAAGGAAGCTGAGGCCTTGGCCATGCGTCACACTAATCGCGGGCCCTATGAGCTCAATCGTCAGGTCGAGTCTAAGACAATTTCTGTCCTCGAAGGATTGATCACATCGACAAAGACAAAACTGATTTGGCTGAAAGCAGACAG
>JANLSL010000519.1:0-9590 GCA_031362385.1 Alphaproteobacteria bacterium
ACACGTTGAAGTGGACGAGCCTGAAGAAGACGGCTTTGACGCAATGGCCGCCAACCCTGAGTTCGCAGCGATTGCGGGCCAAGTGGGCGATCAGATGGTTGCCGGAACGGGCATGAGCATCGAAGAACTTGATGACGAAGAAGAAGACGCAAAGCCGCGCGCGTCATCGGATCATTCAAGTGTGAGTTATGGGGATGCCGACGAAACCGGCCGGAACGATTAATCGAACCGCCCTACGTTTGCCGCTCGCAAACCGGTGCGCCCATAGGCGCACCTATAATTTGAACTTCATGAATTTCTTTCTGACATCCTTGGGTGCGGCTCAAGGAGTCAGGGTATTACTCTTATCTGTATTGAGTATCCTTGCCCCTCGTATCAAACACGAGGCTGACACCTGGGCTATTGCGGGCCACACATCATGATGCGCCAATTTGAATTGGTCGAGCGCGTCAAAGCCTACGACCCCAAAGCCGACGAAGACGCCATTAACCGCGCATACGTTTACGCCATGAAAATGCATGGCTCGCAAAAGCGCGCCTCGGGCGATCCTTATTTCTCGCACCCCATCGAGGTGGCGGGCATTTTGACCAATTACAAGCTCGACACGGCGTCCATCGTTACGGCGCTGCTTCACGACATTGTCGAAGACACTTTGGCGACCAACGAGGATATTTCAAAACTGTTCGGGGACGAGGTTGCGCGTCTGGTTGATGGCGTGACCAAGCTGGCCAAGATTCAAATTCAAAATATCGAGACCAAGCAGGCCGAAAACTTCCGTAAGTTTTTGCTGGCGATGTCGGCTGATATTCGCGTGCTGTTGGTCAAGCTCGCAGACCGTTTGCACAATATGCGCACACTGCACTTTATCAGTGACCCCGCCAAGCGACGCACGATTGCACTGGAAACCATGGAAATCTATGCGCCGCTGGCCGAGCGCATCGGCATGCAAGAGATCAAGACCGAGCTGGAAGATTTAGCATTTGCTGAAATCAATACCGAAGCGCGCAGTTCAATTCTGACCCGCCTTCGATTCTTAGAACTTCACGGCGGCGACGTGGTCGGCAAGATCATGGACGAACTGGACCACGTCATGAGCAAGGCCGGCATTAAAGGCTTTGTGTCTGGCCGCGAGAAAACTGCTTATTCGATTTGGCGTAAGATGCAGGTGAAAGAGGTCAGCTTTGAACAGCTTGCCGACATCATGGCATTCCGCATTATTTTGGATTCAGTCGAGGACTGCTACCGGGTTCTGGGCATTATCCATACGGCGTACCGCATGGTTCCTGGGCGCTTTAAAGATTATATGTCGACACCTAAACGCAACGGCTATCGGTCGTTGCACACGGCAGTTATTGGCCCACAAAAACAACGCATCGAAATTCAAATCCGCACGTCCGATATGCATCAAGTCGCGGAATTGGGTGTGGCGGCGCACTGGCACTACAAACAACCGGAAGACCGTGATCACACTTCAGCCGTAACCGGCAAGCAATACTCGTGGTTGCGCGAGTTGTTGGAAATTCTTGAGCATGCACAAAATCCGCAGGAGTTTTTGGAGCATACCAAACTTGAAATGTTCCACGATCAGGTTTTCTGTTTTTCGCCCAAAGGGGACCTGATTGCCTTGCCCCGCGGCGCCAGCACGGTGGATTTTGCCTATGCCGTGCACTCAGAAGTCGGTGATACGTGCGTTGGGGTGAAGGTCAACGGTCGGATTGTGCCGCTGCGGACCAAGCTTCAAAACGGCGACCAGGTTGAAATTGTCACATCCAAAGCACAAAAGCCGTCGCCCGAGTGGGAGGGTTTTGTGGTGACTGGCAAAGCGCGCGCCCACATACGCAGGCGGGTGCGTTCTGATGCGCGCAGCGAGTACATTAGGTTTGGTAAAAGTATTTTGGAGAAGGTGTTCCAGAAAGAAGGCTATGAGCTGACTCAAAAGGGTCTTCAAGGCTCACTTGAGAAACTCAGTGTTCCAAACGTTGATGAGATATTTGCCAAAGTGGGCGAGGGGCGTTTGTTTGGGCGCGAAGTGCTAGTGGCAATCTATCCAGGTGCGCGCACCGAGGCTGACGACAATATCGTAAATTTATCACAAGCCCGCGCAAAGCAAGCCGGAGAAAACCCTGGTGTTTCAATCCGCGGCCTGACGCACGGCATGGCGGTACACATTGCAGAATGTTGTCATCCGCTTCCGGGTGATCGGATCGTTGGCATCCGTGAGCCAGGCAAGGGGGTGGGCGTTCATACGATTGACTGCGAAACCTTGCGCGCGTTCAGCGACTCATCTGACCGCTGGGTTGACTTATCTTGGGACTCAGACCGTGACCGCGAGGCGCATATCGGTCGGCTTGTGCTCACCGTGGTGAACGAGCCTGGAGCGCTGGGGACGGTTTCGACCATTATCGCAAAAAACAGCGGCAACATTAATAACCTGCGCTTTACCAAACGCTCGGCTGATTTCTTCGAGATGATCGTCGATATCGAAGTGAATGGTGTGAAGCACCTTTCCAACATTATCGCGGCCTTGCGCGCCATGCCCGCCATCAACGCGGTGGACCGCGCGCGGGGATAGGGATTTGGATAATGCTAAATCAACCCCTGACCCTCTCCCCTAAGAAGGGGCGAGGGAAATTTTTATGCACTCCTAACCTATTATCCCTCGCCCCCATTTTTGGGGGAGAGGGATGCGCAGGCTTAGCGAGATGAAGTCGAGCTTAGCCGAAGCTGGGTGAGGGGGCTCTATGCCGACAGAAGGGAAGAATCGAGGCGGCGCTACTTCACGGCAGCAACAGCCACGCGCTGCGTTTGGCGTAACTCGCCGTCCTTTTCACCGGCTAGAAATGCCTTGATGTCCGTCTCGACCTCGGACGGGATTTCCAGGTACAGATAATGGCCGACCTTGGGATACTTCTTCACAAAACTGGGCGCGCTGGTCAACCACAGTGACATCACATTGGCCTCAAGGTGCATCACGGTTGGATTTTCCATACCCCACAAAATCATGGTTGGTGCTTTAACCCGGCCTAGAACTTGTTCTGGGTCGCCGGTTTTGAAGTTCTTCATGAACAGCGCGCTTTCTTCACGCAAGCCTGCACGATGGCTGGTGTCGTAGCACATCTGCACCAGCCACTCAGGTGGGGCCATGGTGGGGATGTTGGTGCTTAAGTTCGTGCGCCAATAAGTCATTGAGCGATGACGTGCTGCGATCCACTGGTCAATCGAAGTCCCGCGCGCACGGTTCGGGTTGGTTGTTGCCGTACGGGGCATTCCCGCCGAATTGATCAGGACCATGCGTGTCACACGTTCAGGTTTTTCGGCCGCATACCGAAACACTACTGGTCCGCCGGACGATGTGCCAAGTACTACAAATTTATCGATGCCAAGCTTGGTGGTCAGCTCGTCGAGAATTTGCATGTTCAGTTCAATAGAATAACGCTTTTTTGGATCTGGGCCCGTCAGACCTGCCGTGGGCACATCAAAACGTACCACGCGGTATTTTTCGCTCAGTGCCTTAGCCATACTGTCAAAGGTGAGAAGGTTCATATAACTGGCATGAACCAAAACAATCGCTTCACCCGAGCCTTCATCCATGTAGTGCACGCGCACCCCATCAATATCCATGAATTTGGAATTCGGTTTGGCGTACTTGGCCTCAAGGTCTTTGAGGGGAATATCAAAAGCGCCATACTCAAGTGCAGCAGCGTAAAGGCCAACGCCTGCGGCGATAAGTACAATAAGCCCGATAATCAACTTCATGAGATTTCCCCCTCAACCCAATGTCACAGTATCTTACGAAATGGCTTGCCGGGTGTAGAGGAGAAATGAAAAATGGCCGAGGAATGGCCTCTTTTAGCGCGATTTAACCCTTGCTCCGGGTTACGAAATACCTCACCTGTTGGCCATGTTTAAACGCCGCGATCAGCTTTCCATCACCAGCCGCCTGCGCGATGCTGTTTGGCCTCGCATGGGCTGGGGCCGCGTCGTGTCTTACTACTGGCACCGTTTGCAACGCATTCCTGGCACACCTTCCAGTGTGGCTGCCGGTTTTGCCGCTGGTATGGCTGCATCGATGACGCCTGCTGTGGGAACACACACCATCGTTGCACTTGGGTTGGCCTATGCGTTACGCGGTAGTTTGCTGGCCTCGGTTATTGGGACGTTGGTGGTTAACCCGTGGACGGCAGCGCCTGTTTGGTTCTCCACATATTATGCTGGGGCTTTTATTCTGGGGTGGGCTGAATACGGCCAGGCGGGTGTGAGCGAGTTTCTTGATATGTTTGTCGGGCTCAGTCAGTCGGTCATGCAGCGTGACATTGGTTTATTCGTAACCAAAGTGGTGCCCATATTTTGGCCCATGTTGGTTGGTAGTTTGCCCATTGCTGTTATTGTTGGGTTTGGCTCATACATCGGTCTTGAGCCGATCTTGCGTAAATTTCAAAGTCGCCGCACCATGAAAAAAGACCAGCGCGCTACACGTGAGGCAAGTGACGCTCAGGATAAAGCGTAAATGAGCGCGCTTAAAGTGCTCCGACTTGGCGTCAACGTGGACCACGTTGCTACGGTGCGCAATGCGCGCGGTGGTATCCACCCCGACCCGGTGCGCGCAGCGATTATGGCCGCCGCGGCGGGGGCTGATGGTATTACGGCGCACTTGCGTGAAGACCGTCGTCACATTTCCGATGGCGACATTGAACGGCTGCGCACTGAGCTGCACGTGCCGCTCAATCTAGAAATGGCCGCAACCTCTGAAATGCTCAAAATCGCGCTCAAGCACAAACCCCATGCGGTGTGTCTGGTGCCTGAGAACCGCGCGGAACGTACCACCGAAGGCGGTCTTGATGTGGTCGGCCAGCACAATCATTTGGCACCCTATGTGCGCGAGTTGGGTGATGCCGGTATTCGGGTTTCGATGTTCATTGAGGCCGATCCCCGCCAAATCGATGCTTCAAAATCAGTGGGTGCGCCGGTCGTGGAGTTGCATACCGGCCGCTACTGCGAAACACCTCTCGGCGTTGAACGCGACACACAACTTCAACGCCTGACGATTGCAGCGGCCCATGCCGAAAAGATTGGCCTTGAATGTCATGCTGGGCATGGCCTGGGGTACGACACAGTTGGGCCCGTGGCCGCCATAGCGACGGTGGCCGAACTCAACATCGGGCATTTTCTGGTGGGTGAGGCGATCTTTATTGGTTTTGCGCCTGCTATCACACGCATGCGCGCGATCATGAACGCTGCAAGGGGCAGCGTGAATTCATGATCCTGGGCATTGGCAATGACCTGATCGACATTCGGCGAATTGAGAAAACACTGGCCCGGTTTGGCGATCGCTTCATTCAGCGCATTTATACTGAAGCCGAGCAACGCAAAGCTGAACGCCGTAAAGGAGCTGGCAATAGCTATGCCGCCACGTATGCCAAACGATATGCTGCCAAAGAAGCCGCCTCAAAAGCTCTCGGCACGGGCTTTCGTGCAGGGGTGTACTGGCGTGACTTAGGGGTTGTGAATTTACCCTCAGGCAAACCCGCCATCATCATGACCGGCGGTGCTGCTGAACGCTTAGCAGCCATCACACCGCCAGGTATGGAAGCGCGCGTCGAGCTGACCATCACCGATGAATATCCCATGGCCGAAGCGATGGTGATTATTAGCGCGGTGCCACGCTCTTAACCCATTGTCCTAGGCCTTCGGCTTACAACGTATTCATCTCGCCGGGTCGCCCGGTGTGCTTGACTTTACGCACCACCCCGGGCTTATCTGGCCCCGCCACACCAGCGCACCCGGCGCTTCCGGCTAACGCATTGATATTTCAGGTCTTCATGGCCCAAACGACAATCACGACCAAAGCGACACCCAAGAAGCAAGAAAGTTTTTTGGAAACGGTGAAGACCGTTGTTTACGCCATATTGATTGCGCTGGTGATCCGCTCATTGGCATTTGAGCCGTTCAATATTCCCTCAGGTTCGATGATTCCGACACTGTTGGAAGGTGACTATTTGTTCGTCTCGAAGTTCTCGTATGGGTATAGCCGCCATTCGTTTCCTCTGAGCATTGTGCCGATATCGGGGCGCATCATCGCCAGCGTTCCAAAACGTGGCGATGTGATTGTGTTCAAGCTGCCGCGCGATAACAAGACCGACTACATCAAGCGTTTGATCGGATTGCCCGGTGATACCATCCAGGTGAAAGACGGGCGCTTGTTTATCAATGGTAACATTCTTGAGCGCGAACGCGTCGATGACTTTGTCTACACCGACCGCTTTGGCAGTATGCGCCGTGTGACCCAGTATCTTGAAACGCTTCCTGAGGGGCGTAAGCACAAAATTCTCGAAGAAGGCGATAGCCGCACCTACGATAACACGCGTGAATACACCGTGCCACCTGGCCACTATTTCATGATGGGCGATAACCGCGACAACTCGCTTGATAGTCGTGCTGACGTTGGCTTTGTGCCAGATGAAAATTTGGTCGGCCGGGCTGAGGTTTTGTTCTTCTCGACAGATGGTACCGCAGCGATTTGGGAAATCTGGAAGTGGCCTTTTGCGATGCGATTTAGCCGCTTCTTCAGCGCGATCCATTAAGGTTCGCCTTTGATGGCGGGCCAACCCTCGCAAGATCGGCATATCCTAGAAACAGTGCTTGGTCATGCTTTTGCTGACCCAGCGTTACTCACGCGCGCCCTGACGCATCGCAGTGTGGTTGGCATGCGCAAGGCTGGCGCGGTTGCAGAAATTGATGCTTTTGCCAACGAGCGGCTGGAATTTCTGGGCGACCGCGTTCTGGGCTTGGTGATTGCTGAGCTGTTGTTTCAGAGGTTTGGCGGTGAGGCTGAGGGGCAGTTGGCCTTGCGGCTTGCTGTGCTGGTCAGTGCCGGCACCTTGGCGCGCGTGGCGCGCTTGAGTGGCATGGCTGGTGAGATTCGCATGGCACCGGGTCAATCAGCTGATGAAACTGATGCCGTGCTGGCCGATGCCTGCGAGGCCGTGATTGGCGCACTTTATTTGGACGGCGGCCTGGCACCGGCGGCACATTTCATTCGCGCGCAATGGTCAGCGTTGGTGGATGAATCGGTTGCGCCGCCCAAAGACTTCAAGAGTACACTGCAAGAATGGGCCCAGGGGCGCGGGCTTCCGCTCCCAACGTACACAGTGGCGTCTCAAGAAGGGCCCGACCATGCCCCGCATTTTGTGGTATCAGTCGGCGTCGAAGGCCACGACCATGCACAGGGAACGGGCCGTTCGAAGCGCATCGCCGAGCAGGCTGCGGCCGCCGCTTTATTGAAAAATTTGAATCCTTCCTCATGAACGACGATAACCAACAAGAAATCCCACACCCGATTCCCCATTGCGGCTTTGTCGCAGTCATTGGGGCACCCAACGCTGGTAAATCAACGCTGGTGAATGCCTTGGTAGGGGCGAAAGTCTCTATTGTGTCGCCCAAAGCACAAACCACGCGGACACTCGTGCGGGGCATTGCCATGTATGGTGCTGCTCAGGTGATTTATGTCGATACACCCGGTATTTTTGCGGCCAAGCAAAGATTAGAGCGCGCCATGGTTGCCGCAGCGTGGGCGGGTGCGGCGGAAGCCGAAGCCATCATGTTTGTGGTAGACGCAGCCCGTAAGCTCGACCCCGACAGCGAAAAGATTCTGGGCCAGCTCAAAGACAGTGGCCGCAAAGCAATGTTGGTGCTGAACAAAGTCGATATCGCCGACAAAGGAATTTTGCTTGATCTGACGCGCCGTTTGAACGAGGTGGGACTATTTTCTGAAATCTTTATGGTCTCGGCGTTGACGGGCGATGGGCTTGACCGCGTTAAAGAACACATAGCTGCGGCTATGCCGCAGGGCCCTTGGATGTTCCCCGAGGATGATGTCTCAGATATGCCAGGCCGGCTGTTGGCCGCCGAGATCACGCGCGAGCAACTTTTTTTGCAGCTTAATCAAGAATTACCCTATTCATGCGCGGTCCAAACCGAAAGCTGGGAAGACCGCAAAGATGGGAGCTCGCGCGTCGAGCAAAACATTTATGTTTCGCGTGACAACCACAAGGCCATTGTGCTGGGCGAGGGCGGTAAGCGCATAAAATCTATTGGCGCGCGTGCGCGTGCTGAGTTAGAAAAATTGCTCGACCGCAAAGTTCACTTGTTCCTGCATGTTAAAGTGAAGGAAAACTGGCGCGAAGATCGAAGTCTTTTTTCTGCCTGGGGGCTAGACTTCAACGCGTGAAGTGGGCTTCGAGGTGTTGCGTAAATCAGGAAAGCCAGCTTGCTGTGAAACTTTTTGCTGTCATTTGCTTCTTTACTGGGGTTATGGCCCTGGCGGGCTTGGTTGTTCGTCGCGGACGTGAATTGCCAACCTCGACCCCAGATTATGTTCTGGTGTTCGTCGGGTTGGCAGGGCTGATGACCGGGCTCATCCTCCTCTTTAATCGCTTCTAGCGTGCGCAGTTCACCATGGCGGTGACCTGGGAAGATCAAGGCCTTGTTCTCTCTGCCCGGCGTCATGGCGAGCATGACGCGATTATTTCTGTACTCACCGAAAATAACGGGCGCTATGCCGGGCT
Organism: Alphaproteobacteria bacterium; assembly: GCA_031362385.1. Classification (GTDB taxonomy): domain Bacteria; phylum Pseudomonadota; class Alphaproteobacteria; order Rhodospirillales; family Rhodospirillaceae. The sequence continues at coordinate 8,565 of JANLSL010000519.1, forward strand.
GGTGAAAGCGGGCTCGAGCCGCCGATTGAAGGGTATGCTGCAACCGGGCAATGTGGTTAAGGCCACCTGGCGCGCGCGACTTGATGAGCACCTCGGCACAATGAGTGTTGAACTTGCACATAGTTTTTCCGCAGAGCTGATGCAAGATCCCAACCGCTTGGCTGGCTTGTCCGCGGTGTGCGCGTTGATTGATGCACTGTTGCCTGAGCGCCAACCGCAGCCTGAGATCGAGCGTACGACCATTAAATTTCTTCGCACCATCACCGCCGACGGCTGGGCCGCGCGCTACGCACACTGGGAACTTGAGGTGTTGCGCGATTTGGGGTTTGGCCTCGATCTCACTGCGTGCGCAGGTACGGGCAGCTTAGAAAATTTAGTGTTTGTTTCGCCCAAGTCGGGACGCGCGGTTTCAGCCGAGGCGGGTGCGCCTTACGCTAACCGACTTCTCGCCCTTCCGGCTTTCTTGCGTGACAGAAGTGCGGCTTCCAATTCTGACGTCCTGTCTGCGCTGGCTTTGACCGGGCACTTTTTTGAAGCGCATGTGTTCGGGCCACAAGGCCAGTCATTGCCAGCAGCCCGTGTTCGGCTCGTCGAAAGACTGAGTGGGCAGGCCTCTATTTGTTGATCGCTGGATTTCGTGGCATACTAGATATAGAACATGCGCAGCCCGGTAGGGCCGAGATCTATATCTGGAGACAGCTCAGCTATGGCCGGTAAGCCTTCGACACCTAAACCTGTTGGTGAGATTCGCCTCACCCCGATGGCTGATGCCTTGGGTGAACGTTACCTGGCCTATGCGCTATCAACAATTGTCTCTCGCTCGCTGCCTGATGTGCGCGATGGCTTAAAGCCGGTCCATCGGCGTTTGTTATACGCCATGCGCCAGTTGAAGCTTGATCCGAATACTGGCTTCAAAAAGTGCGCCCGCGTGGTTGGCGACGTGATGGGTAAGTATCACCCCCACGGCGATCAATCGATTTACGATGCTATGGTGCGCTTGGCGCAAGATTTTGCTGTGCGCTATCC
>JANLSL010000518.1:0-5947 GCA_031362385.1 Alphaproteobacteria bacterium
AAAGCTAACGCCAGCCACAATGACAACACCAATAGCCTGGCGGCCTTCAGCACCGGCCCCTGAAGCCAACACTAACGGAATTGCGCCCATTACAGTTGCCAGTGCTGTCATCACGATGGGGCGCAGACGAATGGTTGCTGCTTCCACCAATGCTTCGCGGAAGGCCATGCCTGCATCTCGGAGCTGATTGGCAAACTCGACAATCAGAATCCCGTTCTTCGCCGCCAGCCCAACCAGCACAATAATGCCAATTTGAGAATATAGATTGAAACTATGACCAAATATCAACAGCCCCCCAAGCGCACCAGCCACTGCCAGTGGCACGGTCATCAGAATGACGAGCGGGTGTATGAAACTTTCGAACTGTGCCGCAAGCACCAGATAAACCACCAACAGTGACAATCCAAACGCAAGGAACATCGCGGTATTGGTATCATTCAGTTCGGCCGCTTCACCGCGCCACGTCAGGCGTGCCGTTTCAGGCAGGCGTTCTTTGGCGATTTTATTGATGTCCCGAATTGCTTCATCCAGTGTGTAGCCCGGCGCAGGCGTGGCCATCATGGTAATCGATCGCATGCGATCCAGGCGGTTCAATGAATCTGCGCCAGAAGTTTCTTCGACGCTCACCAAACTCGATAGCGGGATTAACTCGCGCGTGGTGTCGGAGCGGACATAGATGTTGGTGATGTCACTGGGTGTGCGGCGATCCTCAAGCTGGCCTTGAAGCACCACATTATATTCCTGGCCCTGCTCCACAAACGTCGTAACGCGGCGCGACCCCAGCATAATGGCCATGGTTTGACCGACCGCACCTATGGACACACCTAAGTCTGCCGCACGATTGCGATCAATCTTGATGCGCATTTGCCCTTTGGTTTCGTTGAAGTTTGAGCGCACTGCAAACAACTTCGGATTCTCGCGCATTCCTGTCAGCATCTGATCACGCCATTTGCGCAGATCGTCATAGGTTTGACCGCCGATGGCGAGCTGTAGCCCACCGCCCCATTGCATTTGGCCCATACCGCCACCACTGCTGGGGACCATCATAGCGCCAGGCACTTGGCGAAGTTTTGGTGCGATCTCGGCCATTATCTCAGAGGCCTTGCGGTCGCGCTGCGCCCACGGCTCAAGACGCAGAATCAGATTGCCGGTGTTGACTGAACCGCCAGCAACGCTTTCGCCCATGGGCAGCATCTGCAAAATACGCGCAACCTCACCTTTGCCCAGGTAGTCTTTGAGAATGTTAGTCGCAGCAGATGCCTGACGGTCGGTGTATTCCATACTCGCCCCTTCGGGAGCACGGACCATGACGTTAACACTGCCGCGATCTTCGTTGGGTGCGAACTCTTTGGGCACAATCATGAAAAACACAAACGTAGAGGCGACGATGGCCGCAAATGCGCCCACAACAAGCATGGGACGATCAAGCCCCAAGATCAGCGTCTTGCGATAAAACGCCTTTAACTTTTCAAACGCGCCCATCGCGGTGCGGGCCACCAGCGTTTCATCCAATTTATTGGTCAGGATTTTGCTGCACAGAACAGGTGTTAAGGTCAGCGCCACAAACATTGAGAATGACACGGCGGCAGCCATCGCAACCGCAAACTCCGTAAACAAGCGCCCAACTGTGCCGGTTTGCAGCGTGATTGGTATGAATGCAGCGACTAGAACCAATGTGGTCGCCACAACCGCAACACCCACTTGGCGCGTCCCACGATAGGCAGCGAGCAATGCGGGTTCGCCGCGCTTCATGCGCCGATGCACGTTTTCCATAACAATAATGGCATCATCGACCACCAAGCCGATCGCCAGCACCATCGCTAATAATGTTAGAATATTCATCGAGAAGCCCAGTGGGGCGAGCACGATAAAAGTTGCCATGAGGCTAATTGGTACTGTGACAGCAGGAATGAGCGCTGCACGCATCGTTCCGAGAAACAGATAGATCACCACCAACACCAGCACAGCGGCAAACCCCATCGTAAAGCCGACTTCGCGCAGCGCTGCTGAAATATAGACCGACGAATCCATAGAGATGGCCAACTCGATGTCAGCGGGCAAAGTCGCTTTGATACGATCCAGTTCCTCTTTGACCATTTTAGCAACAGTCAGCGTCGAGGCCCCGGGCCGCTTGACGATGCCAAGGCCTACTGCGGCATTTCCGTTAACGCGGAAGCTGGAGTTTTCGTTCTCAGCCCCCACTTCAACTTTGGCAACCTCACCGAGCCTGACCAGATAATTGTTAGCTCCGCGCGCAATGACCAACTTGGCAAAGTCATCAGGCGTTTGGAAATTACGTGATGTGCGTAACGTAAAATCGCGGTCTTTCGATTCTAAGATGCCCGCACCAAGTTCGATGTTTTCTTTACGAAGCGCTGCCTCTATGTCAGTGACGGTGATATTGCGCGCCGCCAAGGCACGACGATCCAACCACACCCGCAACGAGCGCTTACGCTCGCCACCGAACCACGTAAAGGCGACACCTTCGATTGAGGAAATGCGGTCGCGGACGTTGCGTTGTACGTAATCGGACAAATCCATCGCACCGCGCGAGGTTGAATAAACGTTGAGCCACAGAATAGGCTCAGCGTCCTGGTCGGCTTTCTGTACAACTGGCGGATCGGCATCGGGTGGAAGGCGCGGTGCGGCGCGCGAGACTTGCTCGCGTACATCGTTTGCTGCGGCTTCAATATCGCGGCCAAGTTCAAATTCAATCGTAATCCAGCCCACGGCATCGCGGGCGGCTGAGCTCATCGACTTGATACCTTCGATGCCGCTGATCTGATCTTCAATAACTTGAATAATCCGGGTCTCAACAATGTCTGATGATGCACCGGGATACAGCACACGCACCGAGACAACCGGGCGGTCGATATTGGGAGTTTCGCGGATCGGCAACTCGGTAATGGCAAAAGTGCCAAACACGATCAACAGCAAGCTTGCCACAATGGCGACGACCGGGCGCTTGATCGAAAAATCTGAGAGAATCATCGTCTATACCTTTTACGTCGTCAATTTCAGCTTACGTTATTAATTTCAGCTTGGGCCCCGCTGGGGCGACGCTGGGGGCCGGCTCATCTCGGCCGATGGCGCGCGGGCACCAATTTTATCCTGATTGAGAATGTTTACAGCCGCACGAGGACGCAACTCCATCGTGCCTTCGATCACGACAAGATCACCCTCGCTCAAACCCTCGACCACTTCGACAAAACCCACCCGGCGGCGTCCAATCGTGATCTGCACACGGGTCGCGGTATTATCTGGGGCAATCGTAAAAACGTATTGCTTGTTGTTTTCGGGGATCAGCGCTTGCTCAGGCACCATCAACGATTGGCGGCGGTCTTTAATCAGGTCAATCACCACTAACATTCCGGGCTTCAGCCGCGCTTCTTTGTTGGGGATCAAAGCACGGATGCCAACCGAACGCGTGACTGGATCAACGCGGCTGTCGACTGAGACCACCTGCCCTTTGAACAGTTCACCTTGGTAAGCGCTGGTGGTGGCCTCAATCTCAAGGCCGGGGCGCAGCGTGGCTAGAAAAGTTTCGGGTACTGCGAAATCGAGCTTGATGGTTGAAATATCATCGAGTGTCGTGATGACTGTCCCGGGTGAAACTAATGCGCCGAGGCTGACCCGCCGATTGCCCAGCACGCCCGAGAACGGGGCAACAATTCGATAATCAGCGACACGAGAACGTGCCGCAGAAACATTGGCTTCAGCTTTACGCAACGCCGAGGTTTGTTGATCAACGCGTGCTTGCGAAACGTTGTTGGTCTTGGCAAGGCCGAGAATGCGCTCCAACTCTTTGCGCTGCTCGTCGAGGTTGGCCAACTCAACATTCAAGCGGCCATCTTGTTCACCGGCATCGATGGCTGCAATTTCATCGCCGCGTTCAACATATTGGCCAGCATCAAACTTAATGGCCCGAATCACACCCGTCACTTTGGCGCTGACAGTGATCGATTCATTGGCAGCCGAGGTGCCAATCGCTTCGATGTGATCATCAAATACTTCGGTGGCAACTTTGGTCACAACAACCGGGCTTGGGCGACCTGCGGGCCCGCCGCGCCCTGCGCCCTGCGCCATGCCCTGGCCCACACCAGCCGCTGGGCCGCTCGCACCAGGCACCTGCTGAGCTCTATCGCCAGCAAAAATCGCAGTGAACGATTGTGGGGCGAAATAATAATAGAGACCACCGCCAAGTGCAGCGGCAACGACAAGCGCCGTCAAAGCGAGACGAAAAAACCGCATCTCAAATAATTCCTTGGCCAGGACACCGCCCCACGTCAAAACCAGAGGCTATCCTTGTAAGTTTCACCAGTTATACGGTGTATAACTGTGCTTGGGTTACTCTGCCATCAAAGGCGTGTAACCTCCTGTAACAGTTCGATGATTCTTTGTCGGAGAACCTGCTATAAAGAGCTTATTCTTGGACTAATAAGTATTTTTATAGAATTTTTTTCTAATCCAGACAGAAATGCCGCATTTTCTAGATCAGTGATTGCCGTCTCGGGCAATTCGATACCGTTTTTTAAGCGAATAGCGCGTGTTTGCACCTCAGGCTCACCAGCGATAGTAACGCGCCCGCCTGGCATTGTCGGCGTAGATTTCAGATAGCCAATAAGCTCATCAAATTCATGGCCGGTCGTGGTGGGGTCGGCGAGGCGGGCCGGGTCCACGATGAATGAGAACATATTATTGATGATGCCGCCGGTACGCGGGGTTTGCGGTTGGATGGTGCCGAACCCGGAAAGGGCACCGGCCAACATCTCGCACGCGAGCATCAACCCATAGCCTTTGTGCAAACCAAACGGCAGTAAAGCGCCCTGTGGTGGCCCGAAGTATTGAGCAGGATCAGTGGTCGGTTGGCCCGCGGCATCAATAATCGAGTTAGCGGGAACCTGATTGCCCGCTTGGCGCGCGACCACAACTTTGCCCAACGCCACGGCACTGGTGGCCATGTCGAGCAAGAACGGAGCCGTCTGTGCAGTCCCTGGAATACCAATGCAAACGGGGTTAGTCCCAAAGCGGGCATCACGACCACTGAACGGGGCCACCATGGGCTGATGATCAACCACGTTGACGAAGTGAATCGAAACCAGACCTGCATTCAAAGCAAGCTCGGCATAAGCGCCGACACGGCCAATATGATGTGCGCCACGCAAGGTCATCAGCACCACGCCTGTCGTCTTACAGCGCGCGATGGCTGCGTTCATGGCCTCAGTGGCGACTCGAATGCCAAAGCCGCGCGCACCATCAAATTGTAAGATCGCACCCGCATCGTTGATGCATGTGGCGGGCGTTCCTGGTTTACATTGCCCGGCTTGAATATGCTCAACGTAGCGGCGAACCAATTGCACGCCATGGCTATCGTGACCCAACAGGTTGGCATCAACCAAATGGTCAGCGACCATCTGCGCTTCATTATCTGGACTGCCCGTCGCATGCAAAATGCGTGCGACCAGCTGACGTAATGAGGTGTGGGTAACGAGCATTTTTTATAGGTCTGGAATATTTAAAGCGTGAGATGCGATAGTGTATCATAGCCTTGAGTTCTTTTAAGAAAACATAGGTTGCGAACATGCCGAAGTTTTTAATGATGGCGGTTGTGTTTCTGATGGTGGGAAGTGCTGTTGCACTGGCACAAGCTAATCCGTTTGGAACTGGTGGTGCTGCGCGCCAAGCGCCGCAAGCGCCCAACCAACCAACATTAGCTGAGGAAGCATCTTCTCCGCCGCTGATTGCAGTGCCAGCCCCACTGCGGGCGCTGTTCCGGCAGGTGGCTGATTGGCAGCGTGACCTCAACAGATTTCTGGGCGGTAAACTGCGTGAATCCAGCGCACAGGGCAGTTGGGTGGCGGCGTTGACTGTCTTATTGGCCAGCTTTGTTTACGGGGTGCTCCATGCCGCTGGGCCCGGCCACGGAAAAATGGTGGTGGCGTCTTAC
>JANLSL010000559.1:0-2609 GCA_031362385.1 Alphaproteobacteria bacterium
GCGCCCTTGATCAGCGCGTAGTCGATGGTGATGTTCTTCTGCATCTTGAGCTTGTTGACGAATTTCTCCACCGACGGCTCAGGCACCACATCGTCGGTCGTGCCTTGCACAATAATGCCTGACGAAGGGCAGGGCGCCAAAAAAGTGAAATCATACATATTGGCGGGTGGTGCGACAGACACAAAACCCTCCACTTCAGGCCGACGCATCAACAGCTGCATGCCGATCCAAGCACCGAACGAAAACCCAGCCACCCAGCACGCGGGCGTATTGGGGTTGACGGACTGCAACCAATCTAGCGCCGAAGCGGCATCGGAGAGTTCGCCCAGGCCATTGTCAAACTCGCCCTGGCTGCGGCCCACGCCACGGAAATTGAAACGCAGCACCGAAAACCCCCGTGCCACGAAGGTATGATAAAGATTGTAAACCACCTTATTGTTCATCGTGCCCCCATGCTGCGGATGGGGGTGCAAGATGATGGCAATCGGCGAACGTGGCTCGCCCGCGTGGTGATAACGACCCTCAAGACGCCCTTCCGGGCCCGTAAAGATGACTTCAGGCATGGCGTTCCGTTCTTCTTCTTGTCTTTGGCTTGGTTTTTGGCGCGCTCAGAGACCTTAGCTGGCCTTCGTTGCTTGGCTTCGCAAACGCCGTACCTATTTACGGGATAGCACCATCAAACTGCAAACTTTATCTGGGTGTTGCCATCTGTGGGCATGAAGCTGTTGGAAACTCAGGCCCAGAGTTGATCCGAAGCCAGTCTATGAACGTAATTAGATTAGTACGGTTCAAGTGTATACCGTTGAGACTAAAAAAACTGTTTATAATCAAGGAGTTGCAAGTGAGAAATTCATCTCGGTCCAGGTACGCTGTAGCTGCCCTGGTCGATTTGGCCCAAAGCCAAACCCGCCGTCCGGTTGCTTTGGCCGAGATTGCCAATCGTCAAGCGGTCTCTGTTTCTTACCTTGAGCAGGTTTTCGCCCTGTTGCGCCAAGGCGGCTTTGTGAAAAGCGTGCGTGGGCCAGGGGGCGGTTATTTATTGTCCCGCGAAGCCAACGAGATCAGAATTTCTGACATTTTTAGCGCCTTTGCTGCTGCTAAATCGATTGGCACTGATAGCGATGCCGACGATGGTACCAATCGTGCCGGAGCCTCGGTTGCTGGTCTTTGGGCATCCTTAGATCGAGAGAGCCTGCGCTTTCTCAGCACCATCAGCATCAAAGATGTGGCTGAAGGTGGTCTGTCGACCGCACGCGCTATTAACAGGCCAACTGCCCAAGCCGCCGAATAGCAGCTCAGCCATACTCGCTTTTCAGGGCGGCTTGCTATAATCGGGTCCCCATGACCCGGAACCACACTATTTATCTTGATCACAATGCCACGGGCCCAATTGGGCCTGAGGCTAAGGCTGCCATGATGGCGGCCTTTGAGGTGAGCGGCAATCCATCTTCGATCCATCAAGCAGGCCGCGCCGCGCGCGCGATTATTGAGGATGCGCGCGAAGCGGTGGCAACACTGGTGGGGGGCAAACCCGCAGACGTGATTTTCACAGGCAGTGGTACCGAAGCCAATGCGCTTGCGTTGCGCGGCATCGCGCGCGCGATGGGCTGCAAGACTGTTTTGTGTTCTGCCGTTGAGCATTCCAGCGTGATTGCCAACATGACCGACGTGGAAAGCTTTCTGCCGGTTGATGGCAATGGCATTCTTGATCTGGCAGTTTTGCAACTGCGTTTGAAAGCACTGCCTGCGCCGGTTTTGGTGTCGGTGATGTTAGCGAATAATGAAACCGGTGTGATCCAGCCCATTGCCGAGATCGCGCGCTGTGTTCACGCCGCCAAAGGGTATTTGCATTGCGATGTGATTCAAGCCCCCGGGCGCGTTGCCTTCTCGCTGTCCAGTTTAGGTGCTGATGCGCTCAGTTTATCTGCGCACAAATTTGGCGGGCCCAAAGGTGTTGGGGCATTAGTCTTGCGCAGTGGCATGAACGTGACGCCACTTTTTGAAGGTGGTGGCCAAGAAAAGAGCCGCCGCTCGGGCACGGAGAACGTGGTGGGCATTGCCGGTATGGGCGCTGCGGCAATAGCAGTTCCAAAATTGCTGGCGGCTGTTGCAGGTACCGAGAAATTACGCGATGGCATTGAAGCGCGTGTCATTCAGTTGGTTCCAGGTGCAGTGATCCACGGCAAGGCCGTTGCGCGCATGGCCAATACCATTTGTATTTCGGTCGCCGGTGTGCCCAGCCAAACGCAAGTGATCCAGCTTGACCTGGCCGGGGTTTGCGTCAGCACCGGTTCGGCGTGTTCGTCGGGCAAGGTCTCGCTCTCACATGTGCTCAAAGCGATGGCGGCTCCAGACGAGCAAATTGCGGCAGCTATTCGCGTCAGCTTGGGCGCTGAAACAACCGAGGCCGATTGTAATGCCTTCTTGGCCGCGTATGTGCCTATCGTGACGCTGGGTTCGGCGCACCAGAAAGCCAGGAGTTAGCGCGCGTTATGGCTGGTTCCGTCAAAGTTGTTTTTATTGACCGTGGTGGCGTGCGCACAGAACTTAGCGGCGCGGTTGGCATAACCTTGATGCAGCTTGCCAAAAGCAAGGGCATCGACATGGAA
>JANLSL010000650.1:0-2146 GCA_031362385.1 Alphaproteobacteria bacterium
CTAAGGGTTTCAGGTTCTCATAATGCTGGTGGGCCAGCAGTTCGGTTGGTGCCATCAGGGCTGCTTGTGAACCAGCTTCAACCGCGATCAACATGGCGAGCAATGCCACCACGGTTTTGCCGCTGCCGACATCGCCCTGCAGCAGACGCAGCATTCTGTTGTCACTGGCCATGTCACCCGCAATCTCGGACAAGGTGCGTGCTTGTGCAGCGGTAAGTTTGTAGGGCAGGGCGGCAGTGACTTTCTGCCCTAAACGGCCGTTACTTTTGAGCATACGCCCGCGCTGGCGGCGCGCTTTCATGCGCACCAATGAGAGTGCCAATTGATTTGAAAGCAGTTCATCATAGGCCAACCGCGCACGATCAAGTGCCAGTGGTGACAAAGCGGATTCATCACTGGGGGCATGAGCCGTGGTCAGCGCACTGCGCCAGTCGGGCCACTTCTGTTGCTTCTTGAAAGCGGGATCCAACCATTCCGCCAACGCCGGTGCTCGCTCGAGCGCACCTTGAATGGCTTTGTCCAAAACTTTTGCCGACAAACCTGCGGTGAGGGGATAGATCGGCTCAACGCGCTGGACCGACGCAATGTCATTGACTGAGACAATATGGTCGGGGTGAGTCATTTGGCGGCGGCCATCGAACAACTCTAATTTGCCCGAGATCACGCGGTGCTGGCCGATGGGCAGCACGCTCTCCAGGTAGTCGCCCTTGGCGTGGAAGAACACCAGCACAATGCGTCCGGTGTCGTCGCCGCACGTCACCCGGTATGGGACCCGGCGATTATTGGGCGGCGGCGGGCTATGCGCGAGCACCTCGACAATTAACGTCACCACTTCACCCGGCGGTGCATCACCAACTTTGGGCGAAAAGCGTCGGTCAATCACATCAGCAGGCAAATGCCACAACAGGCCGACGATTTTGTCGCCGACAAGTTTCTCCACCAGCTTGGCAAGGCGCGGGCCAATGCCCTTCAGCGCCGTTACTTTTGCAAACAACGGGTTGAGAACATCTGGGCGAAGTGTGGCTTTGGGGGGTGCCATATCGTGGGTGTAAATCTGGTGACAGCCGAAACGATGGCCTATATACACCGCCTCGAACCTGGCGGCCATGCGGGCCGATCCGGGGAGGAGTCTGTTCGCGGTTGAGGTTCATGGACGTCGAAACCCGCAAGAAGCGCATTTTATACCGTGCCCGGCATCGGGGCACGAAGGAATCTGACGTGATTGTGGGCGGCTACTTTGAGACGCGGACTGCGGGCTTGGCTGAGGCACAATTGGACGATGCCGAACGCGTATTAGACCTATTGGACGCCGACCTGATGGACTGGATCATCAAAAAACTACCCGTGCCAGCAGAGTTACGCTCAAACCTGCTTGATGATTTAGTCGCCTATGGCCGTGCGATGGGCTAGCGTGATGCAGCAGTTTTTGGCTCAGATTCGCGCCCGCACTCTGGCAGGCGTCCCCGATGGTTTTGATGCATTGGTGTTGGCCGAACGCGCACGCGCCGCATTGCGCGACGGAGCATTGCATGTGGCGCGCGACGAAGGGCGTCTCAGCGCGCTGGCCGACGCAGTGGCGTATTTTGCACCCGATGTCGAGATCATCACCGTCCCGGCCTGGGATTGCTTACCCTATGACCGCGTGTCACCCAATGCGGGTGTCGTCGCCCGGCGCATTGATGCGCTGTGCCGTCTGACTGAGCCGATTGCGCACAACAAAACTCGGCTGGTGATTACAACCGTAAGCGCGCTTTTGCAGCGCGTCCCCAAAGCTGAAAAGCTGCTCGGCACCACACGCGAAATCACCAAGGGAACCAAACTCAAGATTGAGGAGTTTACTGAATACCTTGCCGCCAATGGCTATGTGCGCGCCGAGCAAGTGATGGAGCCAGGCGAATACGCTGTGCGCGGAGGCTTGATTGATATCTTCCCCCCCGGCTTGCCCGAGCCGGTGCGTATTGATTTGTTCGGCGATGATGTTGAGGGGTTGCGCCACTTCGACCCGGTCAGCCAACGCACAACGACCGGATGTGAGAAAACGACGCTCAAACCCATGAGCGAAATTGTGCTCTCGCCTGAATCCATCAACCGTTTTCGCAGCCGCTACCGCGAATTGTTTGGTTCTGTTGCCAGCACTGACGCGCTT
>JANLSL010000655.1:0-2240 GCA_031362385.1 Alphaproteobacteria bacterium
GGAGGAGGTCGTGGCGTGGTCAAAGGGCCGCTACAAATTTGTCCGCAAAACCTACCTGCATTTTGATGAAACCGAACGCAGTGCAGTGACCACAGTGTATGCGCTTGGCACCCTGAACGGCGAAGCACTTGATGGCGCACCGATCACGAATGTGCGCTTCCTTGACCGCTTTGACATTATGGGTGGCAAAATTGTTGATCAAGAAGTCTGGAATGATCTCGCCGAGCTGACCCGATGATTGAAGCCCTTGCCAAGGTCGTTGACTCATCAGGGATCCTCACCGGGGCCGATGTTGGTCCGCGCTACCTCAATACCCGTGGGCACGGCGTTGCAGGTGCGCCGCTGTGTGTTTTGCGGCCAACGTCACCCACTCAGGTGTCACAGATTTTGAAGCTCTGTTTTGAGCGTGGCCAAACCGTTGTTGCGCAAGGTGGTATGAGCGGGCTCGTCGGCGGTGGCGCACCCTTGGGCGGCGAGGTTGTCCTGTCACTTGAGCGCATGAACCAGATCGAGGAGTTTGATTCTGACAACCGCACCCTAACCGCCCAAGCGGGTGTGATCCTTCAAACCGCTCATGAGTACAGCGAAGAGCGCGGTTTTATGTTGCCGCTGGATTTAGGAGCACGGGGCACAGCCACCATTGGCGGCGTCATCTCGACCAATGCTGGCGGGGTGCGCGTTATCCGCTACGGCATGATGCGTGAGAGCGTCCTGGGCCTTGAGGCTGTGCTGGCCGATGGCACGATCATTTCATCAATGAATAAAATGCTCAAAAATAATGCCGGTTATGATTTAAAGCATTTATTTATTGGCAGTGAAGGAACGTTGGGCATTGTCACGCGTGCGGTGTGTCGGCTGCGCCCCAAGCCGCGCAGCGTGAATACGGCATTCGTCGGGATCGCCACCTTCGATGATGTCGTCAGTTTCCTGGCTTTTCTTGAATCGTCATTCGGGGGTGAACTTGGCAGCTTTGAAGTGATGTGGGCGGCCTATGACCAGTTTGTGCGCGAACGGTGTCCATCACTGCGCCCGCCGTTAAAGCCCGGCCATGGTTTTTACGTGCTGATCGAAACACTCGGCAATGCGCCTGACAGTGACGCGTCAAAACTTGAAGAGATTCTGGCCGAAGCCATGGAAAAGGGCCTGGTGGCTGATGCCTCAGTTGCGCAGTCTGACCAGCAGCGCGCAGCGTTTTGGGCCATCCGCGAAAATGCCGGCGAGGGCTTCCGCACCATGGGGCCGATGTGTTCGTTTGATGTGTCGATGCCAATCCGCACGATGGGCGATTTTGGCGAACGCATTACTGCATCAATCAGCAAAACCTACCCTGGGGCCATTACATTAGTGCTGGGCCATATGGGCGATGGAAATTTGCACGTCGTTGCCGGTGTGGGCTCGGGTACGCCAGAAGTGCGTAAGAACGTCAATGACATTGTGTACGGCGTGATTCGCGATCTGGGCGGATCAGTTTCAGCCGAACATGGTATTGGTACTGAGAAAAAGAGCTATCTCTCATGGTCGCGTTCACCTGAAGAAATTGCGCTGATGCGCACGTTAAAGCGCACCCTCGACCCCAAGGGTATTCTCAACCCTGGCAAGGTTCTCTGATACGATATCGGTTCGTGCTATTCCCGCCCGCTTGTCGGGACCGGGGCGCACGTTGCAATGCGACGCATCATTGTGTTCTTGAATGATGGGAGCGCAGTGCTGCTGACCTGCTTGGCCGAGAGTAACTCGCCCTTGCAGTTTTTCTGCATGGTGCGTTCTTCCGGTGTCCCTTGGTAGACATATATCAGGCGCTCGGTCGTCTCGTTTATTGACTCACGACAGACTGCGCTCAGGCTTTTTGCCGAGCAGCGGTTTTCCGTCGGTGTACGGCCTGAGAGAACGCAAGTCTCTTCCAACTTTGGCAACACATCCTGGAATGCATCCCAATTATTTGAAGTCCCGTAGGGCTCAATCATACCCGTTTCAGTACACGCCAACGACACTTCGCTCATGTCGCCGCGCACTTCAGCGCTTTCTTCGTCGCGCGGCTTAGCGCGGCTCGGTTTTGACATTTCAGCGGCAACTGCATTCAGATTGTTAGCTCGCGCATCGGAAACCTGTTCAGTGCGAACTTTCCGACCTTCTTTCAGTTCAGCCAGGATTTTATCGCGCTCAGCATCGTTGGCGACTTGAGCGGCAAGTCCTTCGAGCCGGGCGGCTTGCGCATCATAGGTCTGGGCCGTCGTGGTGGC
>JANLSL010000712.1:0-4693 GCA_031362385.1 Alphaproteobacteria bacterium
CACACGATGCGTGCTGAGCCACACACCTGGCAGATATTACAAACACGCTCAAATTCGGCCAAACAATCACGGCAGAGCGCAACGACTGAGGTGAAAGTGGATGTGGCCATAACCACAGGATAGGTGGTTCAGGAAAAAGGGACAAATCCGACTGTTCGTGAATGATTTTAAGGTGAGAGAGGGGGTGACAAACGCCAGCCCACACCTTAGCTATCTAGTGAGGCGCGCATTCACACACGGCCACGATCCGGGCGGGCACGATCCGGGGCCTATTTTAGCGGGGCACTACAGTTGAGCGATCATCCTCACGGCGGACGAGCCAGCGGCCCAACACGCTGGAACATGCCAGAGCGTCCGACCAGCAAGAATTACGCCTATTTGCAGCGCACGTGGGGCTTCATGAAGCCTTATTTGCCAAAACTGATCGCCGCCGGTGCGGCGCTGATTGTTACATCTTTGGCAACCCTAAGCATTGGTGTGGGATTAAAGTTTTTGATTGACCGGGGCCTAAGCGCAGGTGATCAGGATTTCCTGAATCTTGGTTTCCTGGGATTGCTTGCCATTATTTTAGTGATCTCGGGCGGAACGTATTTCCGCTTCTATTATATTTCGTGGGTTGGCGAGCGCGTGGTGGCCGATGTGCGCCGCGCTGTTTTCGATCAGGTGATCAAACAAAGCCCTGGTTTTTATGAAGTCACGAAAACCGGCGAAATTCTTTCGCGCCTGACGTCTGACACAACACTGCTTCAAACAGTTGTGGGTTCTTCGCTGTCGATTGCTTTGCGAAATATGCTGAGCGTATTTGGCGGTGTGGCGATGATGATTATCACCAATGTGAAATTAACCGGCCTCGTTCTGTTGGTTGTGCCTGCTGTCATTGTGCCCATTATTTGGTACGGGCGCCGCGTTCGCAAACTTTCGCGCGAAAGCCAAGACCGTGTTGCAGATGTCGGTTCTTACGGCGAAGAAACGCTCAATGCTATTCGCACGGTACAAGCCTTTACTCACGAAGTTCATGACCGCAATCGATTTGGAAATGAAGTGGAAAATGCCTTCGGCGTTGCGATGAAGCGCATTTTCGCGCGCGGCATGTTGGGCTCGGTTGTCATTTTGCTGGTGTTCGGCGCCATTGCAGTTGTGTTGTGGGCAGGTGGGCGCAGCGTTATTACCGGCGGAATTACACCAGGCGACCTGTCCGCTTTCATCTTCTACGCGGTGACTGTTGCTGGCGGTGTTGGCTCACTCAGCGAAGTGTTGGGCGATTTGCAGCGCGCTGCGGGTGCGACTGAGCGCCTGGTCGAATTGCTTGAAACTGAACCCGCAATCAAACCACCCGCCCAGCCAAAGGCGATGCCCACACCAGCGCGGGGCGATGTGTCGTTTGAAAATGTGACGTTCCATTATCCCTCGCGGCCTGATACCGTAGCCCTGAATGGGTTTTCAATGAGCGTTAAGCCGGGCGAACACATTGCCTTAGTGGGGCCATCGGGTGCTGGCAAAAGCACTGTGTTCCAGTTGTTGTTGCGATTCTATGATCCACAAACCGGTCTTGTGCGCATCGATGGCATGGATTTGAAAGAGGTTGATCCTCGCCAAGCACGGATGCGCATCGGGCTTGTCCCGCAAGACCCCGTCATCTTCGGCACCAGCGCGCTTGAAAATATTCGCTACGGCCGCCCGGAAGCCAGTGACGACGAGGTGCGTGCGGCAGCTGAAGCTGCCCAAGCCATGGAGTTTATTTCTAAGTTACCCGAGGGCATGACCAGCTTCTTGGGCGAAAAGGGCGTGCGGCTTTCAGGAGGCCAAAAGCAGCGTATTGCTATCGCCCGCGCCATTTTGCGCGACCCGCGCGTGCTTCTGCTGGACGAAGCCACCAGCGCACTTGATGCCGAGAATGAGCGCTTGGTGCAAAAGGCGTTGGAAGTTCTGATGGTGGGCCGCACGACCATGGTGATCGCGCACCGCTTAGCAACCGTCGTCAGGGCTGATCGCATTGCCGTGATCGATAATGGCCAACTCATCGACACCGGAACGCACGACCAATTGCTGCGCTCTAACCCGCTGTATTCCCGCTTGGCCGCCCTGCAATTCTCAGCCGACCCGGGGCCCTTGGCGGCGTTGCAAGCAGCGCAGTAGGTCCTAGTCATCCTCCCACGGCGATACACGGCGGGTGGATTTTACTCCACCACGGTGTTTCTTTTTCACCAGGCGGCGCTCTTTCGAACCGCGCGTTGCGCGTGTGGCGACTCTAAATTTTGGCACAATAGAAGCACGGCGAATCAGATCAGCAAGACGCTCGATTGCTTCATCGCGATTGCGTTCCTGACTGCGGTGCTCGTTGGCCGTGATAACAATTGTGCCGTCTTTGGTGGCGCGCTTGCCGGCCAATACCAAAAGCCTGCGCCGCACCGCCTCGGGCAATGATGCAGAGGTCACGACCGCGAATCGCAATTGTACAGCTGTGGCGACCTTATTGACGTTCTGACCGCCCGGCCCGCCCGAGCGAATAAACGTCATCTCGACCTCGGCGGGGTCGAGTGAAATCGCTGGAGTGATATGAATACGGTTATCGGTCACGATAAAGCTGTTTGCATGGCGGGGCTTGCACGGGCGCACCGAAGCCTTAGCTTAATCTCTATGAACCCGTCCACCCCAGCCTCGGCCTTCAATGGCCCAACCATGATTGTGCCAGAAATGGCATTCGAAGCGCTCAAGGAAAACTTTGAGCTTTTGGACGACTGGGAAGACCGCTACCGCTACATCATCGACCTTGGGCGCAAATTGCCGTCCTTTCCCCCTGAACTGCAAACCGACGCCAACAAAGTGCGCGGGTGTATGAGCCAAGTCTGGTTAGTGCCGGGGCGCGCAGCCCACGATCCAACGGCATTTTCTTTCGCGGCAGAGAGCGACGCCCATATTGTCAAAGGACTGGTCGCGATATTGGGGATTTTATTTTCGGGCCAAAGCCCTGAGACCATCGCCCGCATCGACCCCGAAGTGGCTTTTCGTGCACTGGGATTAGATCAACACCTCAGCCCCAGCCGACGCAATGGGCTGGTCGCCATGGTGCATAAAATTAAAGAATACGCGGCAAGCCTGAATTAGCGCTTGGTATCAGCGAACAGGCGGCGATCAAGCTTGGTGATGAACTGCCACGGGTCGGGGTCGGGCTTGCCAAACAAGAATCCTTGGACAAATTCGACGCCGCAGTCGCGCACGAACTCGAGCGTTTCTTTGGTGTCGATCATCTCGGCAATGGTTTCAACTTCCATCGTTTTGCACAAGGTCGTCAGCGCGCGCAAGAAAGCCCGGCCCTTGGGGGCGGCTTGTGCATTCTTAATCGCGCTGCCGTCGAGCTTCACAACATCGACTTCAAGCACACTAAGATATTGGAAACTGGCCGCACCTGCACCGAAGTCATCAAGGCAGACATGGAAACCGCGTGAGCGCAAGTTTTGCACAAAGATATTTGCTTTTTGCAAATCAGCAACACGCGCAGATTCAGTAATTTCGAAGAGGAGAAAGTTTTTAAGCCAAGGGTCGGCATCTAACAGTGCATGCAGATCTTTGGCATACTGCGGATTATCAACCGACATCCCTGAGATGTTGACAGCTAACGAGACTTTGTCGCTTTTGTGTTTACGAAGCCAGTCGACGCACTTGCGCGCCATGGCAATGTCAAACTCATTGATAAGACCGGTTTCTTCGGCAAACGTAATATATTTATAGGGCGACTGTTCGAAATTACCGCCGAAGCGCACCAGCGCTTCGTAATGGTGTACCGCCCCGGTGCGAACATCGAGAATAGGATGGAACGCGACCTGGAAGTCTGCCGCACTCACCAGCGTGCGGAAGGTTTTCAAGGAGCTGACAGCTTCCTTGACGAGGTTGTTCATATTGCTGGCGATATCTTTGACGTTGAATTTAGCGCCAGCCTGATCTTTGAAATGATTGATGGTGTAAACAAGACCCTTGGTCAGGTCTTCTTCAGAAATTGCATCAAGATCGATATCAACTGTTCCGGCTTGGACATCGAGCCCCTTACCGGTCGGATCAAAGGCTTTCGTGGCTTCGGCAATTTTAGCTTCGAGAGCTTTAACGTCCATGCCCTTATCGTGAAGGACGCCAAACTTGCCATCACCAATTTCACCAGCCGAGTCACCATCGACTGAATTTGCCCGTAAGGTTGTGCTGACGGTACTGAGCAAGATTTTCTTGTCATCTTCTGGCAACGAATCAGCGAAGCTTTGAAAATTGGGAAGATTGACAAACGTCATCTCCACCTCTTTTTGCGTGCCGTCGGCATTCTTCAGCTTTTTGGCCGCCATCTCCGTGAACGATTCGCCTGTCATCAGCCCAGAGGCTGTATCGTGAGACTTGCCGTCAGTTTCACCCTTTGCATCAACCCGAACTGTGGTGCGCAGTGCGATGAAAAAGTGATCCTTAAGATCGGGCAGCATGTAACCGGTGACGTTGAGGGGCGAGGTCACGCCTTTATCGCCGACAAGCCGAATACTGAGGTTGTCGATCCGGCCGCGGCGCGCGGTGACTTCAAGCAACTGGTCAAGCAACACCCGGTCTTTGGGCGAGATCATTTCAATAAAGTTGCGGCCAATGAATTTTTCGGCGCCAAATCCCATGAATGACTTGGTGGCACCAACAGCGAACAGCACCTTACGGCTTTGGTCGAGCT
>JANLSL010000005.1:0-1903 GCA_031362385.1 Alphaproteobacteria bacterium
CTGAGCTTTTGAATTAAATATAGTGTCCCCGTAATTCATAACGAATTTCAAATTTAATGATCGACGATACCCAGCTGACGCGGCGCACGGCTCTTGGTGGTGCAGTTGCTGCCACGGTATCGCCTGCATCAGCCGCACCTCCTCAACAAAAGGCGACGCACATGAAAGCATATGAAATCGGCGATACGTCGCAGGGCTTAGGCTTGCGCTTGGTGGAACGCCCCGCGCTAAAGCCTGGCCACGGCCAAGTGGTGTTGAAAGTGCGCGCCACGGGTTTGAATGCGCGCGATCTGTCCATCCTCAAAGGCGGGCTGATGGGCAAGGCGGTGCCGCCCACCCGCGTACCGCTGATGGATGTGGCCGCTGATGTGCTTTCGGTCGGCGCAGGGGTGACCCGCGTTCAAGTCGGCGACCGCGTCACCATGACACACTATTGGAAATGGCTGGACGGCAAGTGGGACGTGTCCATGCGCGAGGAGGATTACTCCAACACGCTGGATGGTTTCCTGGCCGAGCAAGCTTTGGTGCCCGCCGACCCGCTGGTGAAAATTCCAGATGGCGTGACGTATGAAGACGCCAGCACCATTCCCAGTGCGGGCCTGACAGCGTGGAACGCGGTGGTGGAAGCAGGCCACGCCAAAGCCAGCGACACGGTACTCACCATTGGCACGGGCGGGGTGTCAGTATTCGGGTTGCAGTGGGCCAAAATGCTGGGCGCGAAGGTGATCATCACATCGTCAAGTGATGCAAAGCTGGAACGCATGCGGGCCCTGGGCGCAGATATTACCATCAATTACAAAACCACTCCCAACTGGGCCCAAGAGGTGCTGGATAAAACCGGCGGGCGCGGGGCAGACATTGTGCTCAATAACGTCGGCATGGGCGAAATGGAACGCTGCTTGTTGGCGTGTGCCTCAGGGGGGCGTGTCATGTACATTGGTGCCAATGCTGTCACACCTGATCGCAAAGATGCAGCCCCCACCGCGCTCACGCGCTTTCCCAACCTGATCATCAAGGATCTGACGATCAAAGGCATCATCGTTGGCAGCCGGCGCATGTTTGAAGATTTGCTCACCGCCATGGCGACCAACAAAATCAAACCCGTGATCGACCGGGTGTACACCTTCGACCAAGTGCGCGAGGCGATTGCCTATCTGGAAAGTGGCGAGAAGGTGGGCAAGATTGTGATTAGGGTGGCATAGAAAACATCAATATTTTCTTGTAGTTGCAACTTTTATTATATATTATACGTAGATTATATAATATATGGAGATGATAGTGGAAACCGTCACCGGCGAACAACTCCAAAAAGCTAGCGGCTTGTTGCGCGCTCAGGCCCGTCGCGCGCCCGTTGAGGTCACTTATCATGGTCGGCCAGAGTTAATTGTAATGTCAGTTGAGGACTACGCGCTGCTTCGCACAAACCGTAAGCAAGCCATGCATCGCGATGAGATGTCGGTAGACAAAGTCAAACGCATCGCCGCAAACCGAATGGCCACCGAACACGGACATCTGGATGCTTTGATGGAAGACTAAGTCCGTGCCGCTGCCAAAGCCGGAGCTAGGTCTTGTCGTACACTATGGCTTTGTTTGGGCAGGTGAGGGACGTTCGCCTCCTAAAGATGCTGGTAAAAGTCGTCCATGCTTGGTTATTGATATTGAAGATGTCATCGAGCCCGATGCGCGCGCGCGCTTGATCAAGCGCGTCACGTATGTGCCGATTACTCACGTCGCGCCAAGTGCCAATGAGTGCGCAATCGCAATTCCGCCGCGCGTCGCGTTACACCTCAAGTTAACGCATGAGACGTCTTATATTTATGTGTCCTACGCTGTGGAAGACGATTGGCCGTTCGATGTGGAGAAAATCCCCGGCTCAAGCGATACTTTTGCGTATGGGCTGATG
>JANLSL010000024.1:0-1689 GCA_031362385.1 Alphaproteobacteria bacterium
GTTGTTTACGATGTTTGGCAACATCAAAGATGGCTTCTTGGTGTTCACCGGTATTCCGTTTGCGTTAACTGGCGGCATCGTCGCACTGTGGCTACGCGGCATTCCATTGTCGATCTCTGCAGCCATCGGCTTTATCGCGCTGTGCGGTGTGGCGGTGCTCAATGGCCTAGTAATGATTTCATATATCCGCAGCCTGCGTGACGCGGGTATGCCGCTTGATGAGGCGATCAATACCGGCGCACTCACGCGACTGCGGCCGGTACTGATGACCGCGCTAGTGGCATCGCTCGGCTTTATTCCGATGGCGCTGGCGACCGGCACCGGGGCCGAAGTGCAGCGACCACTGGCGACGGTAGTGATCGGCGGAATTTTATCGTCAACATTGCTCACGTTGCTGGTGCTGCCGCTGCTGTATCGGCTGGCGCATCGCCCGGATGAGTCAGTTGAAGATGTGGCTGCCGACCCGCCGCATCCGGTGTCAGGTCTCTCATAAAAAAATTTTTCACCACGTCCACAAATCAAAAACCGAAAGGAAACAATATGAACATTGCAAAAACACTTTTCACCACTGCGTTACTAATCCTCGCCAGCGCCGCGTGGGCAGGCGGCGATTTCAAACCCAAGCACGGCGGCGTTGTTCAGGAGGTAAGTGAAATTCAGTATGAGGTCGTGGCCAAGGCGGACAGCGTAGCCATTTACATTGAAGATCATAGCAAAAAAATAGATACCAAAGGTGCCAGAGCCTCTTCCAATGACACATGAGCCTGGAAGGGGCGCGTGATTCCAACGAGAAATGAGCCTGAACGGTCACAGGACAGGTCATCCTTAGGGGATGATCGTGACACTCGACACCGCGCGTCTGCGCACCATTGAACAAGTTGAAGCGTTTATGCAGGGCACCCTGGAGATCGGCTTCAGCCCACCACCCGCTGCTGAACGCTATAGCTGGATTGCTCGCACCCTCAACCAGTTTGCCTACCAAGGGCGCAATCGACGCCAGCGTGGGCTGCTGCGCCGCTTCATTGTGCATGTGACCGGCTATTCGCGTGCGCAGCTCAGTCGCCTGATTGCCCAACATCGCGATCATCGGTGCCTAGACGATCAACGCGGCCCACCCGCCGTGCCCTTTGCCACCCGCTATGGTGCGGCAGCCCTCGCCTGCCTGATCAAGATTGATCGTGCCCACGGTACGCTCTCAGGGCCGGCCACCAAGAAACTGGCCGAACGGGCTGTCCATGTCTACGATGAAACCGAATTTCTGGCTTTGGCCTCAATCTCGGTCTCGCATTTGTATAACCTGCGCAAAAGCTTGGGCTATGTGAGGGCGCGGGTACACTTTACGGCCACCACCGCCCCGCGCACGCCGGTGACCATCGGTGTGCGCAAGCGCCCCGACCCACAAGGCCGTGCGGGCTTTCTACGTGTCGATAGCGTGCATCAAGGCGATCATGAGGGGGTAAAGGGGGTTTACTACATCAATGTCATCGATTGTGTGACCCAGTTTCAGGCGGTGTGCGTGGTGCCCCGAATCAGCGAAGCTTTTTTGTTACCGGCACTGACGGCGATAATGGAGGCGCTGCCTTTTGTCATCTTGGGCTTTCACTCCGATAACGGCAGCGAGTACATCAATGGCCGGGTGGCTAAGCTGTTGCAAAAGCTGATGGTCGAGCAGACCAAATCACGCGCGCG
>JANLSL010000060.1:0-4361 GCA_031362385.1 Alphaproteobacteria bacterium
CCTTAACCGAAAAAGGCGAGGTCGTGCCGGGTGAAATGAACAAGCCCAACCAGCACGATATTTTGACGGGCTCGAAAGCTGATGGCATGGCCTACGCGAGTGACGGCCTCGACCACACCTGTAAGAACTGGACAAGCAGCGCGCCAGAGGGCAGCGCCCAGTTGGGCCACCACGACCGCCAAAGCCGCATCACCAGCGCGTCGTGGAACTCGGCGCATCCGAGCAGAGGATGCAGCCAGGCGAATTTAGTGTCCACCGGCGGTGCTGGGCAGTTTTACTGCTTCGCGGCGGAGATGAGGTAGGGGGCACACTTGCAGTATTCTATTTATTAGAATAGACTCTCTGCATGATTCGTAGTTTTCGTTGCCGCGATACGGAAGCCTTGTTTCATGATCGCGCCGTACCGCGATTTGGTGCGTTCGAACGCCCTGCCCGGCGCAAACTGGGACTTCTCGACGCTACCGTGCGGGTCGATGAATTGCGGGTTCCGCCGGGCAACCGCCTTGAGCCCCTCAAAGGCAACAGGGCCGGACAATGGAGCATCCGTATCAATGGCCAATGGCGAATTTGTTTTCGTTGGGTCGACAATTCGGCCTGGGATGTTGAAATCATCGATTACCACTAATTTTAAAGCTTGAGAGATTAAGGAGCACTTCGATGAGCAAACAACTTTCACTTGTTCCACCCGGTGAGATTCTTCAGGAAGAATTCATGAAGCCGTTGGGTATTTCGCAGAATGCGCTCGCACGCGGCATCGGCGTTAATCCAGCGCGCATCAGCGAAATTGTGCATGGGCGGGGCGGCATCACTGCGCCCACGGCCCTGGCGCTAGGTTTGTTCTTCGGCACAAGCCCTGAGATGTGGCTGAACCTACAAAGCAGCTACGACCTTAAAGTCGCCGAACGCCGCGTCGGCAAGCAATTACGCAAACGCGTGCGAGCATTCAAACAAGCAGCGTGAGGCGGTTTTACTGCTTTGCGGCGGAGCAAAGGTACGGGACACCACGTCAATCAAAAGTATAATATGTTTTTTCCAGTCACTGTTTATTTGTCCCAGTGATTTGTACGTAGCGAGTTGGCAGGATGAGTTATAGTCCTAGAGATATTGAGCAAGTATTTTCTGAGATTGGGGCCGATAATGACAGGGCCGCAATTTTAGTTGGCGGCGCTATGATCGAGCATGCGCTGGAGCTTTCTATAGAAGCACGTCTACGAAAACCTTCGGGACAAAGTGACCGGGGGCAGCTTTTTACTTCCATTGGTGTGTTTCGTGATTTTAGTGAGAAAATTATCGGGGCATATTTGCTTAAAATTATTGGCACAGAAACACGTAGAGAATTAGATCAAATACGGAGAATCAGAAATCGCGCTGCTCACGACATGAATCCAATTTCATTCGCTGAGACGCAAGAGATATCGTCGCGATGCAGTCAGCTAACATTGGCAGAAGACCTATCTTCTGGATTTAAGGATATGTCTAATAGAGATAAATTTATTACGTTTGCAATGACGGTATCTTTGAACTTAATGATGCGTGCAAATGATCCAGATGCAGAGTTAGCTGAGTTATCAACTAATTTGGCTTATCCGCTTCAGTTGTGACGCCAAGCGCACCCTAGGACTAAGCCCCCTCCTCCAGCACGTCTTTCACTTTTAGCGCCAGTTGGCCCAGGTTGAAGGGCTTGGGCAAGAAATGGAAATCTTGGCCGGTGGCCACGTCGCCGCGCGCGATTTCTTCCGAGTAACCTGAGATTAAAAATAATTTTAACCTCAGGTTACTCGACGTGGTCGCGACCAAGATCAAAGCCAGAGGCTACTGTGTGGTTTCTGCGCTGCGGCTGAGCTGCAGCTAGCAATCGCAGCAGTTATTCTTGAAGCGCTTTGGCCAGGGCTGAGGCATACCCTGCTTGCCAGATTATGAAGAAGACAAACACGCCCAGCGGCCCTTCGCCCAGCAAGCCAATACTCAGGATTGGATAGAAAATGAGCGCCAGACCCAACACCGCGCCAGCCCAAACAACGACTGACACAGAAGCAAGCCGAAGCAAGCGCTGACTTGCCAGCGCTAAAAGCCCGCCACCCAGCGCGCCCGCACAAAATCCGGTGAGGCTCAAGATAAGGTAAAAAGCTGCTGTTGCGATCGGGCCATTTTGGTCAACGCCATCTGGCAAAATGAAGTCCACCGCGTTACCCAAATAGCGCCAGATGAACGGCGCAGTGCGCAATGCGATAACGTACGACAAAGCCGAGGCAAAAGTAAAAAGCA
Organism: Alphaproteobacteria bacterium; assembly: GCA_031362385.1. GTDB lineage: Bacteria > Pseudomonadota > Alphaproteobacteria > Rhodospirillales > Rhodospirillaceae. Next base: position 2,266 of record JANLSL010000060.1, read on the forward strand.
TCGCAGTCTTAAATGATACGGCAGCGACTCTCACCAAGATCACCGCGATACCGATGCCGAATATCAGTCCGGGAAGATGGCCAAGCCAAAAGCTGTTGTCGGTACAGCCGGCTAAAACCAGATCACCGAAGCAGATATCAAGCGGGCCACCTTTCGCAAAGGCCGTGGGAACAAAATATCGCAAGGCATAGACGAAGGCCGAAAGGCTACCCAAGACCGCGCCCAACAAAAAGAATTGAACACGACGTTTATTCATTCGCCACCTCGCTGTGTTATCTTGAATAATCGAGTTCAGAGCATGATTAATTATACTCTGAATCCGATTACACCTCCTCCAACACCTCTTTCACCTTCAACGCCAGTTGGCCCAGGCTGAAGGGCTTGGGCAGGAAATGGAAGTCTTGGCCGGTGGCCACTTCGCCGCGCGCGATTTCTTCTGAATAGCCTGAGATCAAAATAATTTTAATCTCGGGCCGTTCGACGCGGATCAGGCGGGCGAGTGTGCCCCCATCCATACCCGGCATCATCATGTCGGTGATCATCAGATCGACGGCAGGTTGATCACGCAGAATATCCAGCGCTTGCTCGCCGGTGCGCGCTTCCAGCACTTTGTAGCCCTTGTTTTTAAGCGCACGCGCGGCAAACACCCGCACCGCCTCTTCATCTTCCACCAGCAGCACCAGGCCATGCCCGGCCAAATCTTTCGGGGGCTCTAAACTTGACGTGGTTTCAGCGCCACTGGCTTTTTGCGCGCGTTTAGATTGCGCACCCGTATCAGCCTCTTCGGCAAACCGTGGCAGGTGAACAATAAACTTAGCGCCCTTGCCGGGCGCTGATTCCACCTGAATGAAACCACCGGTTTGGCGCACAATGCCGTACACCGTGGCCAAGCCAAGCCCCGTACCGGCCCCGGGCACTTCTTGTTTGGTGGAGAAGAAGGGCTCGAAAATACGCGCCAAATGTTCAGGGGCGATACCTGTGCCGCTGTCGCCTACTTCAATGCGCACATAGCGCCCAGCGGCGAGTTGCTCAGCACCCAGTTGCGGCGGCTTATCGAATGTCACAGCACTGGTAGCAATGGTGAGTGTGCCGCCGCCTTGCATGGCATCGCGCGCATTGACCGCGAGGTTGATGATCATTTGATCAAACTGGCCAGGGTCAACGCGCACCAAGCCAATGTCGCGCCCGTGAATCAGTTTGAATTCGATGGATTCACCAATCAGGCGGGTGAGCAGGTGCGACAACTCGGCCAATGCATCGGTGGAGTTAAGGTTGCGCGGCTGTAAGGGTTGCTTGCGCGAGAACGCGAGCAACTGGCGAACCAAGTTGGCCGCACGGTTGGCGTTTTGTTTGATCTGCATAATGTCAGCAAACGAAGGATCGCCCGCCGCGTGGCGCTGCAACAGCAAATCGCAAAAACCAATCATCGCGGTCAGCAGGTTATTGAAATCGTGCGCCACGCCACCGGCCAACTGCCCCATGGCTTGCATCTTTTGCGCTTGAGCGAATTGCGCCTCGAGGCTTTTTTGTTCGGTGTTATCGATAAAGTGGGCCACGGCACCTTCAATCTCGGCCGTGCCCCCTGCCAACGGCGCGGTCAGTGGGCCCAAATAAACCGAGGCCTGAACCACCGCCCGGCCCTGAAGGCGCGTATCAAGATGGATGCCAGAGCTTTCGCCCGACAGCACCTTGCCCAATTCGTCTGCGAAGGCCTTACGGTCATCGGCCAAAAGACGCTCGGCCAAGGTTCCACCAATAACGCCTGCGCGCGGCTGGTGGGCCAACGCCTCAAACGCCGCATTACAGTCAACAATAATGCCCTCAGGGTCGGTAATGGCGATGGCGACCGGGGCGGCATTAAACAGCGCCCGGAAGCGCTCGTACGCGGCACGGCTGGGCGAAGCGGAATGGTCGCGCATCACCCCGTCACGCACCACCAGACTGCGGGTGCGGGTAACGCCTGCGTCGTCATAGGTGCTTTGCAGAACAAGGCAGTGGAAAGACTCGGTGCCATTGATCTTGAACTGTACTTCGCCGCGCCATTCACCCTCAGGCTGGGGGCGGGCACTGTTCGCCGTCAGCAAATCATCAAGCTT
>JANLSL010000064.1:0-10276 GCA_031362385.1 Alphaproteobacteria bacterium
CCGCCCTAAGCGCACCCGCATTTCTGGCTGAAGGCGGTTTTGACCCAGAGTCTTTCAAGGTCTGGGCGTCAGCACGTATTGGCGATGGTCAACCGATCTGGTGGTATTCTACTGGATCGGTGCGCGCTTATCCGTCTGGTGAATTATTGTTTTTCATGGAGGGCTATGACTCGGCCACCAGCTTCCGGCCCGACCCAAAATCTAATTTGGTTCATCAGTATAACCGGAAAATCTATATCTTCCGCGATGCCAAAACTGGCCAGATTTTGCGCGAATGGAGAGGCAAAAAGGTCGAGCCTGTCGCCTACCCCTACCAGTTCATCACGTATGAGCTTAAAGGCGATAAAATTGAGACCTGGGTGGAACAAGGTGCCAAGCCACGCGTACAGCGCATTGGCCCTGGCACCGACATGGCGGTGCGAAAAGTAGGTGATAGCTACGTGTTTACCGCGCCGGTGTATTTAGATTTCCCGATTCCCGGCGGCGATAAACGCTATCAGGCATTTGAAAATTACGACTTCTTCGTCAATACCGATGGCCGCACAAAAGAACCCCATCAGTTGTCATGGCTTCGACATGGCCCCTTGGGGGCCTGGGCCGATGGCGCAGACTCAATTATGCACCTGGTCACCTGGCGCGTCGAGCAATGGAAAGATATTCCGGCAGATCTGCGCACCTACATTGAGCAAGAACAGCCCTTGTGGCGCAATTCACCCAAAGACTTGGCCGAAATCCGACGGCTGCAAGAGGGTAAAGCTTAGGACGGTAAAAATACAAACAAAAACGGGGCAGCTTGCGCTCCCCCGTTTTATTTTCAGTAATAAGGCTGCTGATTATTTCTTCATGGTCTCGGCTGCTTGCTGGCCTTGCGCAGAAGCCATCAGCGCTTCTTTGCGCTTGTTGTATTCTTTGGATGACATTTCACCAGCGCCAACCATTTTCTTCATATCTTGCAGCTGCTTTTCAATCGACACCGCTTGGGCTGGTTCAGCGGCGACAACAGCGCCCGTGGTGAAAGCGGCAATGACTACTGCAACTGCGAAAATGTTCTTCATGAGAGTTCTCCTGGTTTGTAATGCTGCGCCTATCGCGACATCACGTTTTCTAATTACGTGCTGTTTACGGGGCGGCTTTAGATTTGGATTTCTTGAAATGCAAAAAAAACTACTTATACAGATCAAAGCCTAACCCTTTGTGGGGTTATTGGCTCGATTCAGACGCCTCGGCGGCGGTTTGGTTGCGCACTGCCAGCATCATCCCCAATGAGATCATGGTCATGATGCTGCCCACAGCAAATGGCAAAATTTCATCGGCGCTTTTTTGAAAAAACAACGCGATCTCGTAGGAGGCACGGAAGCGTGACAATGATCCGTACTAATATAGTGCGATCATGAATGGAATGCGCCTGATGGCCTGTTTGGCGGCGCGGATTACTTCGCGTGTTTTTGGGGTCCGCTCACCGTGGTTTGTGCGCCGCGCATTGTGCGTGCACTGCTGAAGTTTTTCAGGTTGCCCTGGCTCGCAGGCCCGACCAAGCCCACTTGCACATCCCGCGCCCCATGTGGTTTCAAAGCTTCAGCGAGTCTAGCCAACACTTCATCGGTAGATTGCTGTTTGATCAATTCTTTCATCACCCGAACCTCATTGCTGTTGGGGTCGGGCAATATGTTGGCGCGCGAGGCCAATTTATCGCGACAGGCCTCGGCGATGAAACCGCTGCGGCCGTAGTTGCCCGCGACCATGTCGATGCGTTTGAGCAAATCGCCGGGGATGGTGACGTTGATTTTGACCGAGGGTTCGGACAACGCCACGGGCACCAATTGCACGATACAAGCCGCGCCGTTGTCACCGATTTTCATATCGGCGGACAAGGGCGAGGGCTCGGGCAAGGGGCCATCATCGGCAGCGTCCCAGGTATCGACAGCCAACTGCAAGGCTTCGGTGCCAAAGGCCAGCGCAGCCTCCACGCTATCACCCGCAGAAAGGGCCCCGGGGATATCGACGGCTTGAAACGTATAAGACCCGTCATCATCGCGTTCAATGCGGGCGGGGTAATAGCGGATGGGCATGGCAGAACTCCTCAGGCAGTTGCGGTGTGTCAGGTTCGGCTGGGGCGGCGGTGCCCGAAGGCCCCAGCTCTAGAATTTTACCCCCGCCTGTTTTTCAATTTTGGCGACCAGGCCTTTGCCGAGATCGCCACGATGCATTGGAACGATGGTGTAGCGGCCATCGGGGTGGCGAAGTTTCAAGTGCGAACCGCGCTGAGAGATTTCCACAAAGCCCGCCGCCTTCAAAATTTTCACCGCTTCGGTGGCGGTGATCGTCTTAGCCATCATGGTTTCCGTTCGTTGCGCCGTCAATCAATTTATAACCCTATTATAACTATATTTTTGAAGATAACAAGTATATATGGTTATAAAAAGAGTTATATTTAAGGTGCCCATACAAACGAGGCAATAGATCAGCGGTATGCCAATGGCAACAAGCTGTGGTTATTGGCTCGATTCAGACGCCTCGGCGGCGGTTTGTTTGCGTACTGCCAGCATCATCCCCAATGAGATCATGGTCATGGCGCAGCCTACGGCAAATGGCAAAATTTCATGGGCGCTATACATCACCGCACTTGAAACTGGCCCCACGAGAAACCCTAAGGCCTGGGTGGAGGTTGATAACCCCGCCAAGCGCCCCTGCCCTGCGGTACCCACCGAAAGGCTGAGGGCGGTGGTAAACGCAGGATTGACGAAACTTTGGCCAAAACCGTTCAACATTAATGCGGCCACGAACCCCCATACCCCACCTGCCAGCCACATACATACAAACGAGGCAATGGTGAGCGGTACGCCAATAGCAACGAGCACCTTCACACTCACTTTAAGGCGGCGAATGACAAAACTTTGCATCAGCACATTCACGCCAGCAGCCCCCATCAGCCCCAATCCCATAAAGCGTGCAGCTTCAACCGCACCCAGTTGAAAATGATCCTGCACATGAAACCCAAGGATCGAGAATATGCCAAAGGTGCCGCACATGAAGCACCACGATGCTGCGGCAATCAGCAGCACCCGCCCGCGCAGTAAATTACGAAAGCTGGGGGCGGCGCTAAAACCTTGTGGGCGGGTGGTGGGCAACATCACCCGCGACGTCAGCAGCGTGAGCACACCACACACTGCAATAATATAAAACGGTGCGGCCAACCCCAGGCCGGCCAGAAAAGCCGATGCGGCGGGGCCCAAAATCGCGCCCGTCGAAACGGCCGAGGCCAGCAATGACATCGCTTTGAGCCGGGTGGTGCGCGACGACAAATCGGCGGCCATGGCCATCGAGGCGGGTAATACCGCCCCAGCCCCAATCGCGAAAATCGACCGGCTGCCAATCAGCAGCCACATCGCCAAGGTGCCGGTAATGGCCGCACCCAGGGCTGCTTGAATCACCACCCCGAACAGCAAAATGGAAAACGTGTACAGCACAGCGCCAATTAGAATCACCCGGCGGCGACCTACGGTTTCGCTCAAAGCGCCCCACCACGGGCCAGCAAACAGCATGAACAACCCGTGGATCGACATCACCAGGCCGATTTGCGTTTCACTCAGGCCAATTTGGCGGCCAATGGGCGGCAGAATTGTAAACAGGCATGACTGCCCCACCACCATGACTGCCACTGAGAAAAACAAAATGGCCGCGATCGGGCGCGTGAAACGGTCTTCGGATACGGGGTGTGCGGGGGCGACGGACATGGGCGGGTAATTGTTCAGGCGCAGGTTCTACGGGGGCCCAGCCCCGGCGTCGAGAGGGGTTCGACATCCCGCCCGCTATTAGAACATCCAACTCGCCCGGCCTATCGCTGCGGGCCGGGTGTGCTAAGCTCAACTGCCACCAACGCTACTTGCCACTGTTGCTTGACGCAGATGTTTTGTAAGCAGGCGGCGGAATTGATTGGTGGGTGGCACGCAGTGCCTCTGACCACCTTTGGCGCAAATCTGAGAAGTATTTGTCTTTATCATCCACGCGGTAAGTGAGTTCCGCATCCAGTGAATCGCGCCTGATCACTGCCAAATCCAACGGCATCCCCACGGCTAAGTTCGAGCGCAAGGTTGAGTCAACCGAGATCAGCCCAATCTTTAGCGCATCATAAAGATCAGTGTTGAACGACACGGCGCGGTCTAAAATAGGCTTGCCGTACTTGTGCTCACCGATTTGCAGAAATGGTGTCTCTAAACTGGCCTCAATAAAATTGCCCGCCGCATAAACCATAAACAAACGCAAGCGGCGGTCTTTAATTTGGCCGCCCAGGAGGAACGACACATCAAAATGGCTGTTTTGTTTTTCCATTGCAGCGCCATCGGTGTTGTAGACATGGCGCACAGCGCGGCCCACCATTTGCGCCGCCTGGAACATTGATTCGGCCTGCATCAGGGTTTCAGTCTTTTTGGTCTCGGGGTTTTCCAACCCCTCATTTAGCAAGCTCACCACAGTTTGCGCATGCGACAAGTTGCCAGCACTTGAGAGTGCAATCACCCGCTCGCCCGGTTTCCTGAAAACGTGAAGTTTACGAAACACCGCGATGTTATCGACACCCGCATTGGTGCGTGTGTCGGCAATCATCACCAGCCCGTCATTTAACAAAATTCCAACGCAATAGGTCATGCACGCCCCATGTTTTGTGCGCCGCTTTTATAGGGCAAAACCCGCACGCTATACAATCGAGCCACGATGTTTTTTAGGGTTTTATGGCTTAGAATCAGAAGGTTGGGTGGGGCAAAACTTACTGACGCGCGGCAAAATACCACCTATAGTAAGTCTAACTATGCTTCTCCTCATTGCCTTCCTTCTGCAGCACCAATACGAGAAAAAATGCAACACCCGATCAAAAATGCACGGCTCAAAAAGCCAGCCGCGCGTGGACTACCTGCAAATGCCAAAGCTGTGAAAACGAAACTGCTGAAGCTCGTGCCGTTCAATGCTCAGGCATTCCTCGATACTGTCGGCGTCGGAAAATCCACGGTTGAATATAAGCCACCGGCAGCCATCTTCTTGCAGGGTGACCCGGCGAACGCGGTTTTTTATATCCAGAAGGGCAAAGTCCAAATCACGGTCGTGTCCAAGCAGGGTAAAGAGGGCGTGGTCGCCGTTTTAGGGGCCGGAGAATTTTTCGGCGAAGGGTGCCTTGCCGGGCAACCATTGCATATCTCGACGGCGACAGTCACCACCCCGTCCAGCATCGTCCAAATTGATAAACTGACCATGATCCGCGTCTTGAACGAAGAACCAAGCCTGTCGAAAATGTTCATGACTTTTCTATTGGCCCGCAACGTTCAAGTTGAGGCCGACCTGATTGATCATTTGTTTAATTCGAGCGAGAAGCGCCTGGCTCGCATTCTGTTACTGCTGGCCACCATCGGCAAAGAAGGCAAGATGGAGAAGGTTCCAAAAATAAATCAGGAAGTTTTGGCATCGCGGGTTGGCACAACCCGATCACGAATCAATTTTTTCATGAATAAATTCCGCAGACTTGGGTTCATCGAGTACAACGGAACCTTGAAAGTTCACACCTCGTTGTTGAACGTCATCGTTCACGATTAGGCGGGCCATCATTTAGCGGGCCATCATTTTGATGAATAAGTTAATGCAACGTGTTCACAAGTGAACAGCGCCAAGCCAAAGTGCGGCCTATAGGTTGGTTCAGGTCGCTACAGACGATCATGACATGAGAGCACATAAGTCAAAACTGAGGCGTGAGGAATATGAAACCCCATTATTCCTCCTCCGCTACGCCGTCCCCCCACGGTCGTTACCTCATTTTGTAAGCCCTCAGTCTTAAGGCTCGAATCAGAAAACTGATTCGGGCCCTTCTTTTTCCTCAGCACACTCATCGAGTTTATTTTGCTCAAGTGTCCCTTATAGCACAGCGCTGATGATTTAGTCGGCTTAGGTTGCCACGACGAATCAAGACCAAGAAACGCGCTGATGCTGGCACGGCTCGCAGCTCACGCCATCCTCGAATGACTTATCAAACAAAGGACATGACTATGAAAATGCTTGCACGTTCAACCACGCGACTCACGCGCGGGACTCGGGCACTTGCTGTGAGCGTCCTGCTCTCGATCAGTTTTATCGGTTCAGTATCTGCCGGTCAGGCTGAACTAAATGCGCGCGATGCAATCACGCGGGCTGAGGCAAAAATTGACCTGGTTTCGAAAGAAAACCCGGCAGCCACGCAAAACACTTCGTTTGTAAATGCCCAACAAAAGCTAGTCGCTGCGAAAGCTGCCATTGTGCGAAACAATGACCAGCAAGCGATGTGGCTTGCGACCGAGGCCGAGCTTTTCGCAGAAAACACGGCGGGCGCATCAAAGCTGGCCGGGCTCGAGCGCACCCGCAGCGAAGTCGCGCGAGATGTCGACATTCTCGAATCAGAACTCCGTAAAGAATAGGAAAATAACATGTCTCGCATATCAACATTCAAAACACCGGCCCTGACGATTGCCCCAGTCTTGACGATTGCCCTTGCCGCAGTTTTAGGAAGCTGTGCCTCTGCGCCCTCCTCTCATCCACGGCTCACGCAGCTCGAATCAGAGCTCAAAGCCGCCTACGGCGATAAATACGTCGCTGAGTACGGCCACGATGATTTAGCGCGCGCGCAAGTATCACTGGCTGATGCCCGTGTCGCGATACGAAAGGGACGTGACACCGAAATGCAACATGACCTGACAATGGCTGAAAACCATATTGCACTTGGTGAAATTCATGGTCGCCAAGAACGCACAAAGGCCGAGACTGTAGCATTGAAAGATCGGCAAGATCAGGTTCGGCTTGCGGCACGCGACCGCGACATCCGCAAAGCCAATGACCGCGCCGCGACATCACGCGCCGATGCCGCTATGGCGAACGCAGCATCACAAGATGCAAATGCACGTGCTGAGTTATCGCGCGCAGAGGCGATGGCCGCCAATGCCGCCACTCAGGCTGCCGAAGACAAAACAACAGCAATGCGCGATCAATTAAAAAGCTACGACATGAAAATCACCGAACTTGGGGCAACCCTGGTTCTGCGTGATGTGATGTTTGATGTGAATAGTGCCGTGCTGCGTGCAGGGGCCGTCAACCGTCTTGACCCGCTCATCTCTTATCTGCGCTCCAGCCCGGCAGTCTCGGTGCGCATCGAAGGACATACCGATAGCACGGGTTCTGTTGAGCACAACAACGATCTGTCTTTGAACCGTGCAAACTCAGTAAGGATGGCGCTGTTGGCCAGCAATAGTGTTTCCAACCCGATCGAAACATATGGATATGGCCAAAGTAAACCAGTGGCCAGCAACGCTACTATCTCGGGCCGCGAACAAAACCGGCGCGTCGAAGTGACGTTGAAGTAATCACATGAGTACCGTTCGCATACTTGGCATTACAGTTTTCGCGATTGGCGTCATTTTGCTGATTGTCGGATACAACGCATCCGACGCACCGGTTGACCAATTGGCCGATACTTTAACTGGCCGATATACGGACCGGACTATGCGCTACCTGATCACCGGCGCTGCCGCAGTTTTAGGTGGCGGTTTATTCGCGGTATTTGGAAAGCGCACATAACAAAGAAAGGCAAATTATTCTGCCCAACTGTCCCTTATAGGACAGCGCAGATGATACGCCCGGATTAAGCTTCAAGTCGCGTGCCGCAGACACCAATGCCGCACCAAAACCCACCTCAAAAGGACTTACACTATGATGACATCATTAAAATCGACGAAACCTGTTGCTGCACTCATCATCGGCGCAACGATCCTCGCCATCGGATTGTCTGGCTGCAATACCGTTGAAGGCGCAGGCCAAGACATCAAGAGCGCAGGCAAGGCGATTGAGAAAACAGCCGACAAGAATAAGTAGAATTTTTCACTCGCCCAAGCATTGCCGCTGATTTGCGGCAATGTCTTTTCTCTATGGAGTTAATGCGATGAGTCTATCAACCATTCTGCTGATTATTCTTATTTTATTCCTGGTCGGGGCTTTACCCACATGGCCCCATAGCGCGAATTGGGGCTACTACCCCAGCGGTGGATTAGGCACCGTTCTGATTATCGTCTTGATCTTGATGCTTTTGGGTCGGATTTAGACTTAACGCCTTCAAGTCAACACAAAACCAAAAAAAATCGGCCTTAGCAATTAGGACCTCAACCATGACCGAAGCAAAATCTATCTCGAACGAAGTAAGAAAAATAGCTGCCGATGCGCAAGCCGCAGGAACAGATTTCACCTCGGCCATCGCTGACGACGTCCAGCGCTTTGCCAAAGATGTCGGTAAAAGTGGCAGCAAGGCCGGCAATGCATTGCAAGGCGATATCGAGGACCTTCGCAAAGACGTGACGCGTATCTTGGTCACTTTGCGCAAGCTTTCAGGGCAAGTGTCGGGCGAGGCGATGGACGCGGCCCACGGCAAAATGGATGAACTGACAGCAGACGCCACCAAAGCCCAGGCGATTGTCAAGAAATCGGCGCTGAACGCCATCAGTGAAACCGAGGCTGCGATCACACAGCATCCGCTGGCCAGTATTATGATTTCACTGGGCATCGGTTTTTTAATCACTCAAATGATGCGGCGTTAACAGGCCGAACATTAAAAAAAGCCTTACACATGCGTAGCCGCTCAGTGGCGTCGGTGCTTTTGGAAGCATTGATGCAAGATACCTTTACCTCGAGCTTGCTCAACACCATCGCGCAGTCGGTGGTTAATCCTCCCGCCTCGCCAAACGACGGCGGCGGCGCAAAGGCAAAGGTAATTGATGGCCTGCAAGGCCTGCTGATTCTTTCGACCGCAGCACTGATCGCCCTTGTGGGCACAGGCCTGCTTTTGACTGCTGCCTACCTATGGCTCGCGAACCTGATGGGCGCCATGATGGCGTGTGCGATTATGGGCGGTGGCATGTGGCTGATTGTGATCGGATTAGTGCTCTATCGATCGCTGAAACGGACAAATAGCCCTGTGCCAGCCCAAAACCCCGTGGACGCTGCCACAGAAATAGCGACCAAAGCTTTTGCCGAGATCAAGCAGGCCTCAACGGCGCATCCGTTTCTCACGCTTGCAGCCGCGTTCGGGGTTGGAATGATTCTGGCTCAACCCAGCCCAGGCTTATCTACTGATCCTGGCGTGACGCGGCCTGATTGATCGACACCGACACATCAAGTTTCTCGCCGGGGCCTGCGGTGCGCGAGCCGCGCACAGGGGCAGCGCCTAAGTAATCCAGCCCCACGGCCACGCGCACATGGGCCGCTGTTGGACAAATACAATTAGCAGGATCAAAGCCGACCCACCCTAAGGTGGATACATATGCCTCGGCCCAGGCATGCCCTGCGTCTTGCTGCTGTAGGCGTTGCCCATCAGCGCGCCACAAGTACCCGCCCACATAGCGGGCCGGAATACCAACACAGCGTGCGGCGGTGACAAAAATATGGGTCAAGTCTTGGCATACGCCGGTTTTCATGGCGAAAGATTCAGCCGCAGTGGTGACCGAGGTGGTAGGTGCTGTGTCAAACGCCACGTTGCGATGAATCGCGTTCATCAATCGATGCAGCGCACTCAACGGATCAGCGTTCACATCACCCACTGAATCACGCGCAAAAGTTAACAGGTCAGCGTTGGGCATGGTCAAGGGGGTTTGGCGCAAATAAAGCCCGGTGGGGAAGCGTTCCACTGCGCCCGCCACCAAGCCGTTTGCATCAGAGGTTTCCACTTCCCCGTCGGCAGCCACCGTCAGTTGAGCAATCGGGCCCGTCAGCGACAACATATGAACCGTATTGCCAAAGGCATCTTCACTGGCTTTCAACACCCCATCGCGGTCCAAATCAATCCGCCAGCGGCGCACGGTTTGGCCAGCATAATTGCGCGGTGTTAGGCGCAGCAATTGAATCATGGCCGTTGCCGGTTGATCATAGGTATAGCTGGTGACGTGGCGAATATGAATGCGCATGAATGATTGATTTAAATCAAATACTGTTCAGCAATCGCATCGCCAACCTGAATGTTCTCGGCAATGAACGTATTGATAAATTCGTGCAGGCCGGTTTCAAAAATATCTTCGATGCGGGTTTGATCTAACCTTAAGGCAACCGCGCGCGCCATACGCTGGGCGGGGCCTTGACGGCCATAATCATCGGCCAGTAAATCAAGGTTGACGACGAGGTTTTGATAGCATGCGTTTAACGAGCGCGGCATTTCCTTTTTGAGGATCAACAGATCAGCGATCAGCCACGGCTTAAGGCTGTCTTTGTAAACCCAGTGATATGCGGT
>JANLSL010000072.1:0-2985 GCA_031362385.1 Alphaproteobacteria bacterium
GATTGATTATAACTCGTCGCCGTCGCTTGATCCGTTACGTGGTTTCTTGCGTCATTCGTGCATGTGGAAAGCGCCGTGGTACTGCGACGAAACCATCATGCCGTTGTTGAAACAAGCGCTGGGCACTTTTGATTTAGACAAACGCCGCGCGCTGACCAAACAAGTCCTACGCCACCAACGCGACCAAGCGCCCGGCATACTGCTGCATGATTATGTGCGTTTTGATGGGGTGGCCAAGCGGGTGAAGAATTTCTCGATAAATATTGGGTTTGTCCCTTATGATGAGGTTGAGATCGCGAACTGAGTGATGCTGCAAAATTTCACCAAAATGCTTCAGATTTGCCATTATTTTTTATGACATTATGATTGCCGAACGGCCAATGGGCCAAACTACTAATGGATAAGTCATGACCTTTCAGCGACGGGTTCTTGCATTCTGCGCGGCTTTGCTGTGCGCCACATCAGTTTCTGCGGCTGAAGATATCCCCGGTACTGACCCCGCAAGCGCGCAAGCCGCATGTGGAGATCTGCCATTCTCAATTCAATTAACAGTCAAAAATGTGAAGTCAGCTAAAGGGATTATTACGGTTGATCTTCACAATGACAACCCCGAGCAATGGCTCAAAAAAGGTGGCCGCGTGGGGCGTGTGCGGGTTCCTGCTGTGCAGGGCGAAACGCAAATTTGTGTGCCACTGGATCATGCTGGCACGTATGCCTTTGCGCTGTATCACGACATCGACGCAAACCTGAAGCTGAACAAGAATTGGATTGGGTTGCCGTCAGAACCCTTTGCTGTTTCTAACAACGCCCCCATCCGGTTAGGGCCGCCCAGCTTTAAAGATGCGGCACTCAGCGTTGCCGGACCGCACACTGCGGCCACGGCAACACTGAGTAATTAGTTTATTTGCAAGCTTTGGGCAGGGTTTTGGCTAACGCCATGGTTTTGTCGAATGCTGCCAAGCCCGCGGCACTTGGAGCACTGCCTTCACCACCTTCGCCTGCGACAAACTCGCCGAACACTGCATCGCCTGCTGCATCATAAAAGAATGCGCCGCGCGTGACGGCGGCGTCTTTACCCGGAATTGCAACGAGGGCAATTGTTGACATCATGTCGTGGCGCAAGTGGCCGGTAAATCCGCCGCCTGGCTTCAGGTTGTAATAGTTACTGCGGGTTGATTGTTCACCAATCATGATTTTGCCGGGCAGTTCAAACACACTGCCGTTGCGCATAATCAGGCCCACGGCTGAGGGCCACGCCGCCATGGTTTCCCACAATTTCGTGAACTCTGCACCGCTGAGGATGACAGCCTGATCTTTGGGCAGTGCGCTGGCCACAACGGCCTCGGGCATTTTCAAAGCTGCCGCAGCATTGGCCAACGGCATACCGGGTTTAGATGTGTAAAGTGCTGCGACTTGTTTGGCTTGGTCAGCCGAGGCGCACATGGCGGCTGGGCGCGGTGCGGGCTGCGGCGGTTGAGCAGAAGGTGCCGGTTGAGCATTGGCAACACTGGCAGCAAGAATGGCGACAACTGAGCCGAGATAAAATGATCGCATGTGTGATCTCCCCTGATCGTGAATACCACAAGACTAGGGCGGCTTGGCATTGATCGCCAGTATGATTTGGTAACGCTTTGTTTCAGAACGAGGATTTATGCGCCCAGGCGCTGTACGCCGACGATGCGGTAAAGGCCGCGGATGGTGGCCCGAGGCATTTCGAACACCTCTTGCGACTTTAGTTTCACAAGCGTCAGGCTGAGATCGGTCGCTTGTGTCAGGCGCGCAGCCATAAAGCCTCCCGATGTCAGGTCCACAATAATGTCGATGTTCTCGCCCCCCAGGCCGCGCGCAGGGCTGACATAAAGCATATCGCCCGCATCATAGCGTGGGGTCATGCTGTCATCGGTCAGCAGAAACCCAAATGCATGCGGATCGTCGGCCAGAAATGGCGGTCGCTGCGTGTTCAGCGGCGCTTTATCAAACTGCATGGTGGCCACATCCACACCCCGGGTGGTAGCAGTCAGCACCGGTAAATCGCGGCCCTGGGGTGAGGCCTTGTCGGCGCGAAGCTGACCCGCCAAGCCTGCGCCTGTACGCAGTTTGATTTCTTTCAATACGCGCTCGGCGTCGGGTGCTTGCTCAAGAATTGCGCGCTCAAAAATCGGCAGTGCCGGGGCCAGCACACTGAGCGCGCTTGCATCAAGTGCTGCGATGCCTTGGGCCTTCATGCGCCGAAAAGTAGCGATCATCAGGGCCAGCAGGGTGCGCTGGCTGAGGGTGTGGCGCACCGGCTGGTGCATAAAGCGATTGAGCGTCGAAGGCGTTAGCCCCGCATCACGGGCCAGCGCACTTGAACTCAGGCCCGTCAGCGCCAGCATGGCACCAATCAGGCTGCGGGTTTGCTCCTGCTGTGCCGAGACCCCCGGAGTAAGGGCCGCTGCCGTTATGGCTTCGTTTGGCATGTGTATGCGTATCCCGTTCCCCACCGTGTGAGCATATCATCGCTCAAGATGGTAAAAAAAGCGCATACAAGTTCCCTGTTTTATGAGACTTATTGCGCATATTTAGATCTTATTTAAGAGGGAGGCCCAACATATAGACGGTGAGCAGAAACCCGATAAATATAAGATAGTATTGATTTTAAATATAATAAGACGGCACAAGAATTCGGCCTTCTCGCCTGCCGCCTGTCAAGGGCCGTTACCCAAGAAAAGTTAATAAAATGCGCATAATGCGCAAAAATGCATTGACGGCGCTTTAGCCCTTCGACATAATGCACACAGTGAGATTTTCGTGGTGCGGGGTTTAAAAGTCCCGACAGACGGCATCTCGCGGTGGGCATGGTTCGCCCGCCAGTTTGTTATCGGTCCTCTCCTCTATACCTTTAGCCCGCTTCGCATGTCGAAGCGGGCTCTTTTTTTCAGCTTGGTTCTTGGCCCATTCGGGCTTACCTCAGACACTCAATTTGTGTGTGTACCAGCTCAATGC
>JANLSL010000077.1:0-1914 GCA_031362385.1 Alphaproteobacteria bacterium
GCTGCGCCAGCTTTATAAAGCGCATCAAAATCCTGTGGTGGAACAACGCCGCCCACAACCACCATGATATCTGCGCGGCCAAGTTTTTCCAGTTCATTGGCTGCTGGGCATCTCACATTAGTGCCGGCGCTGAAGGACGAACTGAAAAAACTTGGCCGCGCAGATATCATGGTGGTTGTGGGCGGCGTTGTTCCACCACAGGATTTTGATGCGCTTTATAAAGCTGGCGCAGCGGCAATTTTCCCGCCGGGCACCGTTATCAGCGAAGCGGCCGGCGATCTGCTTACTAAGCTTGGTGCGGCTTTGGGCCACAAAGCATAAAGCCCCCGCATGGTCGAAGTTTCGAACGGACCGCGCACCCCGATACTCTCTGTCGACAAGTATGTATCGGGCGTGACGCAAGGCGAGCGTTCGATATTGGCGCGCGCCATCACTTTAATTGAATCACTGAAAGCCGAACACCAAGCCCTGGCCCAAGAGATGCTGGTGAAGTTACTGCCCCGCACCGGCCACTCACAACGCATCGGCATTAGCGGCTTACCAGGTGCGGGCAAAAGCACCTTCATCGACGCCTTCGGCACAATGTTGACAGCGCAAGGCCATAAAGTCGCGGTGCTGGCGATTGACCCCACCAGCTCGCGTACGGGTGGTTCCATCTTGGGCGATAAGACCCGCATGGCAAAACTTTCCATCGACGCTAACGCCTACATCCGCCCCTCGCCCACCGGCGGAACATTGGGCGGTGTTGCACGGGCTACGCGTGAAGCCATTCTGGTGTGCGAAGCGGCGGGCTTTGACGTGATTTTGGTGGAAACCGTTGGTGTGGGCCAAAGCGAGATCACGGTTTCGGAAATGGTCGACTTCTTTTTGGTGCTGATGATTGCGGGCGGTGGCGACGAGTTGCAGGGCATCAAGAAGGGCGTGCTGGAAGTTGCCGACATGATTGCGATTACAAAAGCCGATGGCGACAATATCAAGCGTGCCCAAGCCACAGCGGCTGATTACAGCCATGCTTTGCGTATTATCACGCCCGCCTCGCCGACATGGATTCCACCCGTGGTCAGCGTCAGCGCCATGGAAAATCGTGGACTCGATGATGTGTGGTCTAAAATTGAGACGCACAAGAAACTAACTGGTGCCACTGGCGAATGGAGCACGAAGCGCCGCGCGCAACAAATTCGCTGGATGTGGGCGATGGTTGATGACCGCCTGATCGCGCGCCTCAAGGCGGACACCAACGTTAAAGCCATGATTCCAGCGCTTGAGGCCGACATTGCCGAAGGGCGCATCACGCCCGCGCTGGCCGTGGAACACCTGTTCAAGGCCTTTGGTGTTTGACACGATAGCGCCACATACAACGGGGACCACGATGACAAACTTTAAAAATTTCCTGATTGCATCAGCCGCGATTGTTGCGATGACAACGACAAGCGCTTGGGCCGAAACAGATGCCGAGTTAATTGTTCGCGCGCGCGGTATTCATGACCGGGTTATCGCGGTAGATACCCACGTTGATATTCCACCCAATTACGGCACTGACGCCTACGACCCCATGAAGCCCGGCCCGCGTGGCCAGCAAGTGCATTTACCCAGCCAAGTTGAAGGCGGGCTGGATGCGACGTTCCTGATTGTTTTTGTTGGCCAGGGCGAATTGGGCACGCAGGGTTATGCCAAGGCCCTGTCGGACGCGATGATCAAGTTTTCAGCGATCCATAAAGTCACCGAGCAAATGTACCCCGACAAATGGGCGTTGGCGTATACCGCTGCAGATGTGCGACGCATTACGGCGGCAGGCAAAAAGTGGCGCTGATTGGGATTGAAAATGGTTACCCAATGGGTACCGAGTTGGGTTTGCTCGATGTGTTTTACGATTACGGTGCGCGCTACTTCGGGCACACGCACATTGGGCATAAT
>JANLSL010000126.1:0-3425 GCA_031362385.1 Alphaproteobacteria bacterium
TGGGGCCGTAACACGTTCCATTCATCCGCCTACTTCTTGGGCGACTACGACATCACCGAGAAGTTCTCGCTCAGTGTTGAAGCCCGGCAAACATGGGAACGCGAACACACCAAAGGGCCGGGCTGGACGCACGGCATCGACCCCTTCGGCATTATCGGACCAGGCCCCGCGCCGATTGGGTGCACGGTCATTCCGCCGGCCACTGTCGCAGCACATTGCTTGACGCGTGATTCTGGCGTCATTCTGGCCAACGGCACGCGCGATCCCGAAGGTTCAACCGCGCACCAAGGCATTCTCAGAACCGAAAAGTTCTGGGTCCCGCGCGCTGGCGTGAACTTTAAGGCGACCGAGGACGTGCTGTTGTATGTATCAGCGTCCAAAGGCATCAAGCCGGGCGGCATCTCGACACTGGGTGGCGGCAACGGCGGCTTCCTGCGCGAAAACCTCGAATACCAAAAAGAGAAAATGTGGGTCTACGAGGCCGGGTGGAAAGCCAAGTTTGCTGATGGCAAGGCACTGCTCAACGGCGCGGTCTATTATCAAGACTTCAGCGATAAGCAGGCCTCGACGCAGATCGTTCTGCCGAACGGCACCTTAGGCACCCGCATTGTGAATGCCGCCGCTGCGCGCGTGAAGGGTCTTGACCTGGAAGCTGCGTTCCAGCCCACAAAAGAACTGAACTTCACCCTGGGTTACACGTACCTGGACGCCAAGTATAAGAAGTTTGTTGTCAGAACAGGCGGAGCTAACCCGATTGTTCGCAGCCAAAGCTGCATACCAGTTGTGACCTACCGCCTGGTCGATGGCAGTTCGACGACTGTCGTCAACCCGACAGCTTTACCTGCGGCAGGTGCAGTCATTACCGCACGTAGTTGCGATGTCGACAAATCTGGCCACAAGCTGGAATTTGCGCCAACCAACGCGCTGCAGTTCAATGCCCTGTACAAAGCAGACATGGGTAATGATATGAGCTGGGTTACAGAACTCAGCATCCAGGCCCAAAGCAAGCGTTATGCCGACGACGACCAACGCAGCTATTTGCAAGGTTTCTGGTCGGCGGATTTCCGCACCGGAGTGGAAAATGACACCTGGGCTGTCACGGCCTATGTCAACAACCTCTTCAATGACGACACGATCAAAGCGGGCTTGGCTAACACCGACTTCCCGAACCTGTCAGCGATTGCTGCGCCCGGACCATTCACCTTGGTTCTGCCCAGCAACTTTACGGCCAACCTGCCTGATAAGCGGCAGATCGGCGTTCGCGCTAGCTACAAGTTCTAAGCACAGCCTGATCTGACAACGAAAAAAAGCCCCTCCTGAGAAATCAGGAGGGGCTTTTGCTTTGGGGGTTATAGAAGAAGTTTTATGCGTGAGAGCTTGATTGCTTTTGGTTGAAACAAGCCCCCTCACCGCCTCGCTGACGCTCGGCAACCTCTCCCACAAGGGGAGAGGTTTTATTGGGCGCCTGCCTTAACCTCTCCCGTCCGGCTGAAAGCCGGCCATATATCGGCACGTCTTCGACGTGACTGGGAGAGGTCGATGCCCCCGGGTCTGCGCGTAGCGCAGCCCGAGGATAAACTCCGCATCGGGTGAGGGGTGAAGTGCTTCACGTCAGAACGATCACGCTCTGACGACAGTCGTGGGTTTGCGGCTGAGGGCGCGGCCCAGAACGATCACGCCCCACGTCAGCAGCGCAATGATAAACGCCAGCGCATACAGTACCGCCGGCACACGAAACACTTCGTTGATCAGGCCCCAGCCACGGAAAAACTGGTAGGTCACAAATATCCCGCCCACATAAGCTGCCCAGAACGACCAGCGCAGCCATGTGGGCAAGCCTAAGCCATACATCTGCGTGATGATCGCCATGGCCATAAACCCGAAGCCAAATTGCGCCCATTGCCCGCCATCGCCCAGCACAATGGCCACAATAGTGCCGTGCACCAGCACCAGGCCTTCCATCACCACCATCCAGAACCTATTCACATGGATGCGTGTAAAAAACAGGCTGCTCTGGACCATGATCAGCGTGGTGTAGAGTGTGCCCCACAAATGCCCGAAGTTTGATTCCATCGGGTGGTACCAAAACGTGTAAATGATCGCCCATGAGAAAATATAGCCATGGTATTTGCGCAGCGCCCGGCCCGCCTCGGCCATCATCGGTGCGCGCGCACCCAGGGCGAGCCCACGGCGTTGGTTTTCCATCACCAACACCATCGCCAGCAAAATAATCACCGAGCCTTGCGAGGTCATGATGTGGGTATCTTGCGCGGTGCCATCATAAAAGAAATGCGTCTGCACCAAGTGCAACAGAATGAAAACTGCATTGACGCCAAGCGCTATAATGTTGGCCGGGTGCAGCTTGTCGGAATACTTCAGGCCCTGCGCTTGGGCGTAGTAGATCAAACCCCAGATTGAAACCTGATGCAGAATGTACCCGCCCCAGGCTGTGGCGCGCGTCCACACTGTGGGGTCGGTCAGTTTCCAATAATAATGCGCAAAACCCGTATCAGGGGCAAACGCCACGGGCGGCAGCAACGGTGCCAACACGCGGATGAGCGCCACATAACCGATGCAAAACACGATACCCGCAACCAGGCCCTTTGAGGCTGGTATGGCTGACCACCAGTGCGCCGTATCGCTTTGAGGCACGCTCGGGAGGTTTTCGGCGACAGCTTCGCTGGTTATAGTTTCGCTCATGGGAACGAACTCCGGCAATTAACTCTGGTTTGGTTGAGGGTATTCCGGCGCGCAGCGCTTGTCATTGGGTATCGAAAACCCCTGGTATCAGAATCCGGGTGGCGATTGTATATCGCGCCGATCAGCCGCAGGCAGTGCCGGTTTGCCCGCCCCGATATCGATCCACTCGACAAACCGAATGCGGGTCACAACCCCCGTCATCTCAGGTTTGGGGGGACGCGGTACTTGCTGTGGAAACCGAACAAATGTGACCAAGCACTTAGCAGCGCCAGCGTCCACACCCAGGGGCAACGAAATACAATCGCAATCTAATACAAGCCCATGGCCCGTGCGCACGGTGCGCACACAAATATACCCAGCCGGGTGCGTTACAGCATCCCAGACAATCGCCCCGGCTCGGCCAAGTTCTTGTGCGGCATAAATGGGCGATAAGTCTTTTTTGGTAAATTCCTGACCCGCAATGGCAGTCAGCGCGGTTCCAAACAGACGCACCGTTATGAAGTCAGGTGAATGAACATCCAGGATGGCCACGAAAGGCTGCAAACGAAACGGCGGCGCATCAAGGTAGTCGCGCAAACTGGGAACCAAGGCCCCCCGCCGCAAGCCGAGCCATGCTTGGTAAAATACCGCGAGATCGGGTTCCAGCCCGGCCGGAAGGTCAGCCCCAGTGGGAGCCCCAGTGGGAGCCTCAGTGGGCGTAAGTGACACAGGGTCAGGTGGCATCT
>JANLSL010000155.1:0-2263 GCA_031362385.1 Alphaproteobacteria bacterium
ATCTGCGGTGGGGCGCTGCGCAAGAATAAGCCCGCCCAGAATTGCTCCCACCCCTTGCGCTGCCGTCAATGCAGCCAAGCCCGCCGCTCCGCGATTAAAGACGTGATCGGCGATGCCTGCCATCAAGTCCCCGAGGGGCCATGTCAACGTGCTGGCAATGCCGACGGTGGGGATAAACCATCCCAACAGCGGGTGCTTTAAGGTGTAGCGCCAGCCCGCCGCCATGTCGTTAAACATGCCCGCCCATGCGGCCCCACGCCTGATCGCGCTGCCATGCGCAGGTAACTTGAGCGACAACAATGCGCTGATCACACCAACGTAGCTGACAGCGTTCAACGCAAAGCTCCAGCCCACACCAACTGAGGTAATAATAACGCCGCCCACGGCTGGCCCCAGAATGCGCGCCGTGTTGAAAATGAGCGAGGTAATTGCGATGGCGTTGCCCACCCGCTCACGCGGCAGCATCATTGGCACCAACACCAGCCGTGCCGTTTGAATCAAGGGCTGCACCACGCCTGCAAATAATTGCAGTACAAATATCAGGAGCGGTGTGATGTGCCCTGAGATTGTTAAGGTCGCTAATGTTGCGGCCTGCAATAACGCAAAGGCTTGCCCAAAGATGGCAATCTTGCGTCGGTCAAAGCGATCAGCGATCACACCGGTGATCGGAGCCAGCACAATGACGGGAATGAACTCGGCCATGGCCACCGCGCCCAACCAAGCGCCTGACTTGGTGAGCTGCCACGTCAGGTAGCCAACCGCCATGCGCTGAACCCAAGTGCCCAACAACGACACGGCATTTCCGGATGTGAAAATGCGGAAATTCCGATTGGACAATGTTTCGCGAACTGCGGTGAAATCGATGTCAAAGCGCGCCATGCGCCGGTTATAGCCTACGGCTTTATTTTTCGCCTCGTACAATTATGCAATGATTCGGTGTGCGGGCAGCTTACGCCCCCGGCGCCTTAATAATGCCGCGGGCGAGCATGTCTTCAATCACGCGGGCCTTGATGGGGTCAAAGTCTTTCGCCGTCTGTAAGGGTGCCTTCGCCAGACCATCCACCGGAAAAAATTTTGCGCTGTCGTATGCAAGTTTGTGCACTGGCACTTGAAGTTCTGACAGCCAGTTTTGTGAATTGGGTGTGGTACGTGCCTTGCGCAGGGCATCGATATCAAGTGTGGCGGTAATAAAACCTTCCGCACCGCTGCTTGCGGTCGCCAGTGGTTTACCTGTGTAGTCAATAATCTCTGAGGGAATGCGCGGCTCTGGCGGCGCATTTTCATCCGCACCAACCGGCCCTAAGTTCGATAGCATCACGTAGGCGATGTTTTCATAAGCCCGCACCCGGCGAATTTGGCTGCGAATATCAGGCGGTTGTACACCTTGCGGTGCCGGTGACGCTGTGGGGTTCAGCAACACTTCCGCGCCATTAAACACCAGGCTGCGCACCATCTCGGGCCAGTTCACATCAAGAGCAACCACCGAGGCCAAGCGCCCGATTTCAGTATCGGCCACCGGGAAAACCGACTCTGGGCCCATCTTCTCGAGCCATTCGGTCCACACATCGCTGGGCCTGGTTTTGGTCGTCAGGTCATAGAGCTTACGATAGTTCAGCACCACATCACCGGTGGGCCCCAGGATCACGCCCGATAAAAAATAGCGATCTGGAAAAGCAGAGATTATTTCGGTGGTGTTAAATCCAACAAACGCCTTAGCCTTTTGCGCGGCCTTGGCGATGCGATCAGTTTCTTTGCCCGGGACACGCAGCGATGCTGCAATCCAGTCTTTCACGCCAGGCCCGCCCTCGGCGGCTTGCAAGCAAAATTCGGAGAACGAATAAAGTTTGGCGCCCACTTCATCTGCACCGCGCTCGATGAGCTTGATCATACGATCAATGTTGGCCTGCAAAGCCTCAGGCCGGAATTTGCCCGCCTTATCAAACGTCGGGATGACGCGTGACTGAACACACGCAGCTTTATATGGTTCAATTTTCTTGCCGCTTGCGCCCAAAGATTTCACCACTTTGGGTGCGCCAATCTCTTCAGCACTTGCGGCCGTGATCAAGGTGCTGGAAAGAGCTGCGCTGGCCTTCAGCATATTACGGCGTGTGGTGCCAGTCATGGCGCGCTCCGTGGTTGGGGATTATGCCAGTGCCGCTAGAAACGCTGCGGCGCGTTCGTCAACCGGGTCCGGCCGGGCGATCATTGTAGCGCTTTTCAACAGCTTTGCGGCCTGTTCCGCTGTGGCATACCGCACATCGTT
>JANLSL010000553.1:0-9820 GCA_031362385.1 Alphaproteobacteria bacterium
GAGCAACGCATCAGCAACTTCATGCTGTGGCAATTGGCTTATACCGAATTGTTTTTTACGGAGACATTGTGGCCTGATTTTGGGCAGGCCGACCTTGAAGCTGCGGTAGCAGCATATCGAATCCGCGAGCGCCGTTTTGGCGCCGTGTCCGGTTAGAAGGGGCTGGCCGGGTGCTTTGGAAACGTATTATCTCTGGCCTCATCGCCGCACCCTTGTTCCTGTTGCTTGTCTACGCTGGCGCGCCCTTTTTTAATTTTTTGGTTGTCGCGATCGCTGGGGTGATGGCGTGGGAATTCACACGCATGGACGGCGAAGAAGGTGCTAAGCGCCGCGCCCTGATTACGGCGGCATGCATTTGCGCTGTCATTGCGATGTCTGTGGTCAGCGCAACGGTTGCATGGCTGATCGTCTTAGGCGCGACCATTGCTGTGATTATTGCCGATCAGGTCGCGGGGCGACCAGGCTTCAGCCTTGTGCAAGGGGCAGTGCCCTATGTCGCAATTCCATCCGTTTCACTTATATTCGTTCGCGCTGAAGCTGGTTGGGAAACAGTCTTCTGGCTGCTTGCCGTGGTGTGGATGACTGACATTGGCGCCTATGCGGCAGGACGCCTGATTGGCGGGCCTAAGCTCGCACCCGCTATTAGCCCTAATAAGACCTGGGCTGGGGCCATTGGCGGTTTAATTATTGGAAGTGCGGCGGGCTTGGTGCTGCTCAGAATTCTCGGCGGCACTCCAAGTTTGAATTTTCTCGCCTATTCGGTTGTATTTTCACTTTTAACTGAAGTGGGCGATTTGTTGGAAAGCGCGCTGAAGCGCAAGTTCAACGTCAAAGATTCCGGCGGCCTTATTCCAGGTCATGGCGGTGTGATGGATCGCTTTGACGGATTGTGGGCAGCCGCACCAGCAGCGGCACTGCTTTGTCTTTTTATTGAAGGCAGCGTAACCAAGTGGTGACCCCATCAAAAGAAGCTTCACGCCCGGCGCGATCAGTCACCATTCTTGGGTCTACTGGCTCGGTTGGTGACAGCACCATCGATTTACTGGCCCGTGCCCCAGATCAATACCGCGTTGTCGCGCTGACGGCTCAAAAAAACGCCAAGAAGCTGGCCGAACAAGCGTTGCGCTTAAAGCCCGAGTACGTCGCGATTGCAGATGGGGGCGCATATGCAGAACTCAAGTCAGAGCTAAGTGGTACGGGCCTGCGCATTGGCGCAGGGGCTGAGGCGATTTGTGAAGCCGGCGCCATGGATGCTGACTGGGTTATGGCTGCCATAGTTGGGGCCGCTGGATTGAAGCCGACTCTTGAAGCTGTCCGCCGGGGAGCAATCATCGCCCTGGCAAATAAAGAATGCTTGGTTTGTGCTGGGGCCATGTTCATGGCCGAAGTTGCCAAACATCAGGCTACGCTGCTGCCTGTAGACTCTGAGCACAATGCAATCTTTCAGGTTTTTGATTTCAAGCAACCCGATCAAGTCCGCCGCATTCTGCTCACGTGTTCGGGGGGGCCATTTCGAACGTGGTCGCGTGCAGAAATGGCGCGTGCAACGCCCGCGCAAGCGGTTGCCCATCCAAATTGGTCTATGGGCAAGAAGATTTCTGTCGATTCCGCAACGATGATGAACAAAGGCCTTGAGATCATTGAGGCGCATCATCTGTTTGGCCTGCCGCAAGATCAAATTGACATCGTCATCCATCCCCAGTCTGTGGTGCACAGTATGGTGGAGTACAAGGATGGATCGGTCTTGGCGCAGATGGGGTCGCCCGACATGCGCACGCCCATCGCATTTGCATTGGGCTGGCCAAACCGCACTGAGGCCCCAGCCGAACGCCTTGATCTTGCGCGACTAGGTTCGTTGACATTTGAACAGCCTGATACGGCCCGGTTCCCCGCTTTGCAGCTTGCGCGCGAAGCCCTTAAGGCTGGTGGCTCAGCCCCGACAGTTCTCAATGCTGCCAATGAAGTTGCGGTCGAGCGCTTTCTGAGTGGCGAGATCGGGTTTCTTGATATTGCCGTTACTGTCGAACGTACGCTCAAATTGATTGCGCCGCATTCCATGATCAGGCTTGAAGATATCTTGAGTATCGATGCTGAGGCACGCCGTGTAGCGCGTGGATTGCGGCCCGTTTCTCACGCCGCTGAATAGTACAAAATAAAGAGCAAGGCATGGATAGTATTTTTGATATTCCGTTCACAACCGTTAGTTTTATCCTGACATTGTCAGTCGTCGTCTTCGTCCACGAGTTCGGGCACTTTTTTGTTGCGCGGCGCAATGGTGTGCGGTGTGAAAGCTTTTCCATCGGGTTTGGCCCGGAACTGTTTGGCTATACCGACAAACTTGGTACACGCTGGAAGTTCAGCGCTATTCCACTTGGCGGCTACGTCAAAATGTTTGGCGAATCTGAGACCATGCAGGCCGTTGAAAGCGGCAGTGAAGAAATTGCTGAAGGTCGCGAGCTGACGGAAGAAGAACGCGCTGTTTCTTTCAAACACAAAACCATCGCGCAACGTGCAGCTGTGGTGTTTGCGGGGCCTGCGGCAAACTTCCTGTTCGCGATTGCAGTTTTTTGGGTGGTTTTTCTGATCGCCGGTCGGCCGATCACCGAGCCCGTGATTGATCAGGTCGTCAAAGGCAGCGCTGCTGAACAGGCTGGGTTCAAACCGGGCGACCGCGTTCTGACAATTGACGGCGCGGCGATCGAGCGCTTTGAAGATATCCAACGTGTCGTGGCTATAGCCCACGGCCAGGTCATGTCATTTGCGGTGGACCGCGCTGGCACCCAACTAAGCCTAGAAGCACAGCCCAGGATTGTTGAGGATAAGGACCCCTTTGGGAATATGACTAAACGGGCACTCCTGGGCATTGTGCGCCCAGTTGAGCATACCCGCGTTGAGAGACCTGGGCTGGTTCAGGCGTTGGGGTGGTCGGTCAGCCAGGCCTACACCGTTGTTGCCAGTACCTTTGTTGGGCTTGGCCAGATGATCAACGGTACCCGTGGGACCGAAGATCTGGGGGGTCCAATTAAGATCGCCAAGTATTCTGGTCAGGCGGCCAAATCTGGCGGACTGAATTTCGTCATTTTCATGGCAATTCTCTCGGTAAATCTTGGACTTATCAACCTTTTCCCAGTGCCGCTGCTTGACGGCGGACATCTGGTGTTTTACGCCATCGAGGCCGTCCGGGGGCAACCGCTCCCCGAACGGGTTCAGGAATGGGCCCTGAAGATTGGATTAGCTTTGGTCCTATTACTGATGGTCTTTGTGACCTGGAACGACATCGTACAGCTCTAATCTCCGGCCGGTTTCAAACATCATCGTGGCAGCCTTCACTTCATACATGCCCCTTCAAGATCAGGGACGGTGGCCGCACTTGGCGCGGCTGCTGGCTGTATGGCTGGCGTGCGTGTTTTTAGGGTCAGCCGCGTTTGCCCAAAACAGCCAGACCATTACCGGCATCGCGGTACAGGGCAACCAGCGTATTGAGGGGGCTACGATCCGCAGCTACCTCACGGTCACCGAGGGCGATGCCTTTGACCCGTCGCGCATTGACCGTTCAATTAAAAATCTTTTCTCTACCGGCCTTTTTGCCGACGTTAGCATTGGTCGTCAGGGTGACCTGCTGCTGGTGCGCGTGGTTGAAAACCCGATTATCAATCGCATCTCGATCGAAGGCAATAAACGCATCGAGGACGACAAGATCACCCCCGAGATCCAATTGCGCCCGCGCATTGTCTACACGCGTACCAAAGTGCAGCAGGACGTTGAAAAAATCCTCGAGCTCTATCGCCGCAAGGGCCGCTTTGGTGTGCGCGTCGAGCCTAAAGTTATTGAGCTGCCACAAAACCGCGTTGACCTTGTTTATGAAGTCACCGAAGGCAAGCCAACCTATGTTCGCAAAATCGACTTTGTTGGGAACAAGCAATTTAGTGACGGCGATTTGCGCGGTGTCGTGCTGACCGTTGAGGAGCGGTGGTGGAAATTCCTCACGTCAAACGACACCTACGACCCCGAGCGCATGAACTTTGATCGTGAGTTACTGCGCCGCTACTATCTGCAAAACGGGTACGCCGACTTTGAGGTGGTATCTGCGGTTGCCGAACTCGCGCCAAACCGCGAAAGCTTTTTCATGACCTTCACTGTGAAAGAAGGCGAGCGCTATCGCCTGGGTAAGGTCGACGTTAACGTTAAGCTCAAGGGCTATGATAAAAAACGCCTTGAACCCGATGTTCTGACCCAAACTGGCGAATGGTATAACGCCAAGAAAATTGACGACACGGTTAACAAGATTACAGATGCCGTTGGTAATGCGGGCTACGCCTTCATCGATGTGAACCCGAAGCTGCGCCGCGACGATAAAGCACGTACGATTGATCTCGTTTATGAAGTTGAAGAAGGTCCGCGCGTGTTCGTTGAGCGCGTCGAAGTTAAAGGCAACGTCGTTACGCTCGACAAGGTGATCCGCCGCGAAATATTGCTGGCGGAAGGTGATGCGTTTAATACCGCCAAGATCCGCCGCTCTAAAGAACGCCTTGAGAATTTGGGCTTCTTCAAAGAAGAGAAGGTGAAGGTTGAGAACGCACCTTCACAAACTTCGCCGGACCGCACGGTCATTACCGCTACTGTAGAAGAGCAATCAACCGGTGAGCTTCAATTCGGCATTGGGTATTCCAGCGCGAGTGGCGCACTGTTTGATGTCGGCGTGAGTCAGCGCAACTTGCTGGGCCGTGGCCAAGACTTGCGCTTGAATTTCAGTTTGGCGCAACAGCAAACCCAAGTGCAGATCAGCTTTACTGAACCGTATTTTCTTGACCGACGCATTCTGGCCGGTGGCGATTTGTTTGCTCAAAGCCAAGACTACCAAGACCAGGCGGGCTATACGTCGAAATCAGTTGGCGGCACGGCAAGGTTGGGTTTCAATTACAACGAATATTTGACCCAGCGCTTTAACTACAGTCTTTCGGCGACCAAGCTGACGGGGATTAGTGCGCTTTCCTCGCAGTACATCCGCGAACAGGAAGGCTCAACCGTCACCTCGCAAGTAACGCAGTCTATTTCGATCAACCGGCTTAACAACGTGATCGAACCGACCCGCGGTTATTATGTCAGCTTATCGACGGATCTGGCCGGTCTTGGCGGCTCTGAAAAGTTCGTGCGCGCTGGGCTGAGTGGTGGTTGGTACAACGAACCTTTTGACGGCTGGATATTGGGATTGCTTGCGAATTCGGGCTATATTGTCGGGATCGGAGAAAGGATTAAGGTCTACCAACGCTACCAGCTTGGTGGTACTAACCTGCGCGGTTTTGATGACTTTGGGGTTAGCCCCCGTGATGCCTCAACCGGCGATGCGCTTGGTGGAGACTGGATTATCACCGGAACCGCAGAGTTAAAGATTCCCTTAGGGTTGCCCAAGGAAATCGGGATTACACCGAAGTTGTTTAGTGATTGGGGTGCAATAGGTTCGCCGCGTGATTTGATTAGCCGCCTCTCGGCGGCAGAATTGGCGAATATTGTTCGTTCGTCGCGCTTCCGTGGGTCGGCAGGCATTGGTGTGCAGTGGGAGTCTCCGGTTGGTCCAATTCAAATCGACTACTCGCCGTTTATTTTCAATGCGGCGCAGTTTGATAACCGTCAAAAGTTCCGCGTGAACTTTGGACAACGCTTTTAGTTTTGGCTTTAGAAAACTCTCATGAGTGAGACTAGGAAGGAAAAATGAATAACAAACTTTTGACTTTAATTGTGGCGAGTTCTGCGATTTTTGGTGCGACCGTCGCACTGGCGCAAACTGAACGTTTGCCCGCACCCGTGATCGGCATTGTTGATACAGATGCCATCTTGCGTGACTCACTGGCCTCAAAGGGTGTGCGGTTAGAGCGCGACAAGGTCGCGACTCAGTATCAAACCCAGGTGCAGGAAGACGAGAAAAAGCTGCGCACAGAAGATGAGGAACTGGCCAAGCAGCGCAGTATGATGTCGCCTGATGTGTTCCAGAATCGTGCGACTGATTTTCAGAAGAAACTCGCTGATTTCCAAACGCGGGTCCGCGATAAGCAAGAGCGCCTGGATTATTCGTTCCAGCAATCGATGCAAGAAATCGGCCAGTCGATTTACACTGTTGCCGGTGAAGTTGCCAAAGAACGTGGCATCAATACAGTTTTGGCCCGCAGCCAAATCCTGCTGGTCGTTGACCCTGGCATGGACATCACAGCTCAGGTCTTAACGAAGCTCAATGCCCGCTTGGCGAGTGTGAAGTTTCAAGACCCTGCGACGCTGACCCGTGTTGATGATCAAGGTGGCGCTCCGGCACCAGGTGGTGCCCCGGCCAAGCCTGCTGCTGCACCGAAAAAGTAAGTACGCGGTTACCCAATGCCTGATTCCCGGTTCTACCGTCGAGCCGGGCCGCAATCTCTCAGCCAGATCGCTGGAATTGCGGGGGCGACGTTATCGGGGTCTTGCGACCCTCAGACTCAAATCGCCGATGTCGCCACACTTGAAAGTGCGACATCGGCAGATTTGGTTTATGTCTCCGACAGGAAATTCCTCAGCCTGCTCACTGCTACCAAAGCAGCATCATGTTTGATCACGCCTGCGTTAGCGCACGCGGTGCCTACAACATGCGCTGCTTTAACATGCGCAGACCCGCGCAGTGCTTTTGCCAAAGTTGCCACGTCTTTTTATCCCGACACATCGCCCGCGTGGTCGGTCAAAGAATTTGTCTCACCCCAAGCTGAAATTGATCCAACTGCGATTGTTGCAGCCAGTGCCGTTGTTGGTGCCAATGTGAAGATTGGCGCGCGTACGAAATTAGGGCCTCACGCGGTTATTGCCCCGGGCGTGATTATTGGCACTGACTGTGTGGTGGCGGCAAACGCAACCATCGCCTACTGTTTAATGGGCAATGGCGTGATCGTTCATCCTGGCGTTCAAATTGGCCAGGACGGATTTGGCTTTTATGCCACCTCAACTGGCCCCCAAAAAATTCCGCAGCTCGGCCGCGTTGTGATTCATGATGATGTCGAGATTGGTGCAAATTGCACCATCGACCGCGGAATGTTAGCTGACACCATCATCGGTCGCGGCTGCAAGTTTGATAATCTTGTACAAATTGGCCACAACGTTGTGATGGGGCGGGGCTGCATCATTGTCGCGCAAGCGGGTATCGCTGGAAGCTGCGTTCTCGGCGACGGTGTTGTATTGGGCGGACAAGTGGCGATCGCTGACCACGTGACCATCGGATCTGGTGCTCAGGTTGCCGCCAAGTCTGGCATTATGCGCGATATCGCCCCGGGCGAGGCCGTGATGGGCTATCCCGGGAAGCCAATCCGCCAATTTTGGCGGGAAATAGCTGCCCTGGCGCGGCTGGCAAAGCGCGGTTGACCGGGAAGCCTAAGAGGCCCTAAATGTCAGTTAAGGCTTGCAAATATCAAGTTATACACAGGCTTTTACAGTCATAGGCCCCTGACGAGAGGGAAACGGTCATGGACGGTCAACCCGCCACAGCCGCAAGTACGACAGCCGATATTCACCGCATCTTAAAGATGATTCCGCATCGGTATCCGTTTTTACTGGTGGACCGTGTGCTCGATATTGTTCCGGGCGAAAGTGCCACCGGTCTCAAGAATATCTCGATGAACGAGCCCCATTTTCAGGGCCACTTTCCAACCAGCCCCGTCATGCCTGGCGTTCTGATCATCGAGGCGATGGCCCAAACCGCCGCAGTGATTGTCGTGTCGCTGCTAGGCAATGCTGCCGAAGGCAAACTTGTGTATTTCATGGCGATTGAGAACGCGCGGTTCCGAAAGCCAGTCGTGCCCGGTGATCAGCTGATGATTTTCTGCAAGAAAGAACGCCAACGCGGCAATGTCTGGAAGTTCGCTGGCGAGGCAAAGGTGGATGGATCAGTCGTGGCCGAGGCTTCGTTTACTGCAATGATTATGGACTCCTAACCCGATGGCGAATTTTCATCCGACAGCCGTTGTTGACCCCACCGCAGAAATTGGTGCGGGCGCAGAAATAGGCCCCTACTGCGTCATAGGTGCCAAGGTGCGCCTGGGCAAAGATGTTAAGCTCATTTCGCATGTTGTGGTTGATCCATTGACCTCGATTGGTGACGGTACCGTGGTTCACCCGTTCTGTTCGCTTGGTCTGCCGCCGCAACACTTGCGCTACAAAGGCGAGCCCTCACGCCTTGAGATCGGCAAGAACACTATTATCCGCGAGCACGTCACAATTCATCGTGGGACCGAGCAAGGCGGCTTGCTGACCAGTGTTGGTGATAACTGCTATTTGATGGTCGGCAGCCATGTGGCGCACGACTGCATTATCGATAACAACGTCATCCTTACAAATGGCGTGGCGCTGGGTGGGCACGTTCGTATCGGCGAGTTTGCTATTGTTGGCGGCCAGTGCGGTGTTCAACAATTTGTCCGCATCGGAAAGCACGCGATGATTGGCGGTAAAACGGGTGTCGACCGCGACATCATTCCTTATGGGGCCGCCCAGGGAAATCGCGCCTACCTTACAGGCCTCAACCTCATTGGGTTGAAGCGGCGTGGCTTCTCGCGCGGTGATATTCAAATTCTACGCGCGGCATACGGTTTGTTGTTCTCGCAAGAGGGGACAATGGCCGACCGCATCAGTGAAGTCGCTGACATTTATTCAGCCCAAAGCGGCGTGATGGACATTGTGAATTTTATCCGTTCAGACTCTTCGCGCCCCTTGTGTGCGCCTTCGACGGCGACCAACGGGAACGGTGCTGGCGCTTAACGCCAGATCATCAACCGCCCATGGCGGCCCCTCACACCGAAAAACTTGGAATTGTTGCTGGCGGCGGTGATTTGCCAGCGCGCTTAATCGCAGCATGCCGTGCTGCGGGGCGGCCTTACTTTGTGCTGGCACTCAAGGGGTTTGCTGATCGTAGAACCTTGGGCCATGAACCCAACGCCGTGATCCGCGTCGGCCAAGCCGGGCGCGGTTTTGAACTCATGAAGGCGGCGGGCGTGTGCGAAGTGGTGATGGCCGGCGCGGTTAAACGCCCGACGTGGCTAAATCTATGGCCAGACCTGCGCACATTGCGATTTTTTATGCGCCTTGCAGGCCGAAGTGCTGGGGACAATTCGCTGCTGGCCGCGGCCGTTTCTGAGATCGAAAAAGAGGGGTTTCGCGTTGTTGGCGTAGATTCCATTTTAAATGATCTGCTCGCTCCGTTAGGCACGTTAGGTCGGCATCACCCCGATGAGCATGATCAAGCTGCCATCTCTTTGGGAGTAAGTGCTGCGCGCGCGTTGGGCTTGCGTGATCTTGGCCAGGCCGTCGTGGTGCGCGAAAGTGTGGTGGTTGATGTCGAAGGACCGGATGGGACCGATGCACTGCTCAAACGCGCCCAGGGCGGTATTCTGGTAAAGGTGAAAAAGCCCCAGCAAGAACGCCGCGTCGATTTACCTACGATTGGAATTGATACCGTGCGCCATGCGGCTGCTGCGGGGTTGCGCGGAATCGCTGTTGAAGCCGGGCAGACATTGATTGTGGACCGTGCTGGCGTTGTAGCGGCGGCCGACGCCGCAGGATTGTTTGTTGTCGGTGTCGTCAAGGCAGCAGTGCAAGCCACAGAATCACCGGTGGTCTATGTCGTGGCGTGCGAACCATCTGGCGATCAATTGGGCGGGCTTTTGATACGCGCTCTGCATGATGAAACGCAGGGCAGGGCGCATATCTTGGGAATTGGTGGCCCCGCCATGACCGCCGCTGGCCTTAAGTCGCTGTTTGATCCTGCAGAGTTAGCGCTGCTGGGTATTTTCGAGGTTATTCCAAAAGTTGCGATGGT